>JBOFFB010000662.1:0-3829 GCA_051648385.1 Allobosea sp. | reverse complement strand
GTGGCGATCAACATCGATACGCGCAACCTCGACAAGCCGCGGGCCTGGCTTGAGGATAACGGAATCAGGAAACTTGCGTATTATTCCGATCCGGAGGCCAAGGTCTTCCAGGAACTCAAGCGTGCCGGGCAAGCGGTGGGAATGCCGACCACCCTGCTCATCGACGCCAAGGGTTGCCAGCTCGGCGTGCTGCATGGCCCGGCCGAATGGCACAGCGACGATGCCCGAAGGCTGATCATGGCTGCCATGGGACGTTAGATCAAGCTGCCTTCAGATGGAACCATCGGAAAGTAGAAAACATGACCGATCATAATAAGTTAGAGCATGCTGTGGCCGAAAACCGTTTCCACTTTTTCGCAGCATGCTCGAGGTCTTCAGTGCGTTCATCTGCCTGCAGCGCGTGTTACGCGCCAACTGAGAAATGGCGCGGCGGAACGCGCATCATGGGCTGAGAGGCGGCGGGTGCTGCCGTCAGACTGCATTTCTTCGAGATGCACGAAGCCCATCAGGTGAAGCGCGGCGGCGGCATCGCGGGCTGCGAAGGCACGGGGCACGATCTCGAGCGAGCCTGCCGAACCGACCGCATCGAGCAGGGCCGCAGTCTCGGCCTGTCGATTGTAGGTGGGGCGACGCGGAAACGGCACAATGGACGCAAACGACGCAACAACATCAGACATGAACACAAACCCCGCAAACAGCGGCCCGCGCGAATCGGCGGACCGTGGGGCGAACATGCGTGGCGGCAGGTTTCGCAGGTTCTAACCGGTAGCTGCCAGGGTTGTGCCGTAACGGGCCAAAAGCTGCTTCGGCTGCGGCGTGTTCAGAACAGTTTGGGCAGGACGCGGCCCGTACGGTCCATATAGGCCTGGTACTCGGGCCCGAAACCTTTCAGCATCAAGTCCTCCTCCTGCCGGACGCGCAGCAGATAAAGGGTCCCGAATCCGATGATGCCGGCGAACCCAGCCACGAGGTTTGGCAACAGCAGCGCCTGTGCCAGCGCCATCAGCCAGAAAGCCGTGTACATCGGATGGCGTATCCGAGCGTAGATCCCGTCCGTGACCAGCTTGTGTTCATCCTTGAGCTGGAGGCTGACCGACCAGTTGCGGCCAAGCGCCTTGTGGGTCAACCGGAACATCACCAGCGCTGCCAGTGCGGCAAACACACCCAGAAGCGCAAGGATGGGTTGAAATGCATAGTCGGCCAAGCCCGGGAAGCCAGTTGCGATATAGATGAACGGCACGACGCCGAGGCCAGACAATGAGACCGCCAAGCGGATGCGTTCTGGAGTCGCCATCTCATCCCGGACGATCTTTGCCTTGCGGGCCTTGCGCTCAAACGGAATACGCAGGACGTACCAGGCAGTCACCATGATGGCCCATACGGTTTTGGCGACAATCAGACTCACGGCATACTACCTCTCTTGCGCTCAGGGTCGGGTGCTTAAATCCTTCACCGCCGGTGTCGCAACGTTGGCGCGCCCGAGCGGTGTCAGCCCGCCAGTCTCATCAAGCCATCTCATCGCGCCGTCAGCGGATCGGGCAAGGTGTTCCACCGGAAATGGCCCGCATGTCATCATGATGTAGTCATAGGGCGCGCGTCGATCGTTGCCACTGATGAACTGGCAGTGCAGGCGGAAGAAATTTCGCTTCACCTTACTGTAGTAAGTCGATTGCAGCATGCGGCTGAAGCGGACTTGCCTCACCAGCGGCGACGGTCCCTCCAGTTTCAGAAGCTTGACCGGATCAGTCTTGTAGAAGTTCATGACATCACTGAGTGACTGAAACTCGATCCAGCTGATACGGCCAGAACCATTGATGCGGCTAAGTTGGTGGCGCAGCATGTCCGCCCCGCTGTGCAAGGCCAATTTCAGAACAGATGATCCAAGTGCGACAAACCGAAAGCCGCGTGAGTGACCGGGCTGGGCGATGATGCGGTCCAGTAGCTCGGCCGCCAGCACCGCTCCAAGACTGTGGCCTACGACCACGACATCTATCTCAGCCGGTACAGCTGCAAGCCGCCCTGCGGCATTGCGCAGTCGGGCAGAAATGACAGCATCCGGCGTGCGGATCAGGCGTCGCGCGAAATCCCAGTCATCCAGCAGATGCCCGACATGTCCCCGGCGAACCATCAGAAAGCTCGCTGTGAACCCGGCCGCGATACTTGTGAGCGTCACGAGGAGCGGTGCCGCTCCAAGGGCAGTCATGGCAAGATCGGCTGCGATCATGCCGAGCACGAAAACAACGATCAGAGCTGCGAATGGATAAATAAAGAAAGCTGCATAGCGCCAGGCCGTCATCAGATAGCGCCAAAGTGCGCCATGGACTACAAAATCCGCAAAAGAGACGATGCCGCCCAGCCAGCGTGACAGGGTCGAGCCGCTGCGATGTGCTTCGATGACGTCATCCCAACGCAGCAGTTCATGCTCGGCCACGACTTTCCAGCCCGGGCCATGCAGCTCGGAAACCCAGGTGGCCCGCTCCGTTTCGGCCCGAAAATCCCGCGTTGATGCGGAGACACCCCAGCATACTGCCGAACGAGCGAGCTCGCGGTTGAAGCGTACAAAAACTTTCTCGGGCGTCATCGGGTCATAACCGCCCAAATGGACAACCCGCTTGCTGATCAGAATCTTCTTCATATTACGTGCACTAGGGTCAACCTGCCTTTGCCATGTCAACCCCGAAAGACTAACAGCCGATTGACAACGGGACGGTCGATGAGTGACATTCGGCAGCCTGATTTGGCTGAAAACTCCTAAAATGCCTTCAAATGCTCTCTCAGAACATAGCTCCCTTGCCAATTCGCGGTGACAAAGGACTTGCAGCGCTATTGCAGGTTGTCATGTTCACCGGGAGCATTTTCATGGGAATGCAGGCGCATGCTGCTCCGCGTCAGACGCAAGGCGCACATTCCGGATCAGTGGCAGCCGTGACGGAGGTCATCTTGCTGCGCGGGCTGTTCAACGTGTTTTCACTCGGCATGGATGACCTCGGCAAGAAGCTTGAGGCAAAGCGCGTCGTCGTGAAAGTCTCCGGGCACGGATCATGGAGCAGTCTGGCTGATGACATCATTGCACGCCGCAGGGCCGGTGAACCGCCCAGACGGCTGGTGCTGATAGGGCACTCGCTGGGGGCAAATGACGTCATCGCCATGGCAGAGGAGCTTGGCCGGGCAGGTATCAGTGTCGATCTGCTGATTCCGATCGATCCGACCGCTCCCTCGCCAATTCCGTCAAACGTGCGCCGTGTGGTCAACTATTACCAGTCGAACAACGGTTTCGGCATTTCGGTGGTGGCTGGACGGGATTTTCGTGGCAGCCTGTCCAACGCCGATGTTGCCGGAAGCCGACGTGACCTTGCCAGCAGCGACATGAGCCACACCACGATCGACAAGAGCGGGCGCATCCACCGCGAAATTGCCGGTCTGGTTGCGGGCCTGACGTCAGCGCGCGCGGCCAGGTCGCGCAGACCGGCGATGTGAATGACATCACTCTTGCCTCGATTGATCTGGCCAGTTTTGCTTCTTTCAGCAGGGCTGACGATGGGCCGTGCCACCGCCGCTGGGCAGGACGTAGCCGGGCGCTGTCTTGCCGCCTCGGCGGGAACGGCCCTCGGGGTCGGCCTGCCACAGACCAAGGCCAGGCTCGCCAAAGGCACCTCGGCCCTTGTTGTCGCCATCGGTTCGTCCTCGACCCGCGGAGTTGGCGCATCAAGCTGGGCTGCAACCTATCCCGAGGTGATGCAGCGCGAACTGGTCAGGCTGAGACCCGGCGCGCGTATCGACATCCACAATGCCGGCAGCAATGGAGAGATGATTCCGGGCCAGATCGCCC
>JBOFFB010000661.1:0-3891 GCA_051648385.1 Allobosea sp. | reverse complement strand
CAAATCCACCTTGTTCAATGCCTTTACGCCGGGAAAAGTCTTGGTGATCCCGCGCATTTCCAGAAAGAAGCTCATCTGCGCCTCGGCTGACAAAAGGAAAAGGGGCAAGGCGGGGAGTTGCGCCTTGCCCCAAAGACGGACAGCTTACTTGGTGTAGCTGTCCAGGTTGTCTGCGTTCACGACCGTAACACCGGTGTCAATGTCTCCACCGGGAGCCTCGCCATTGATCTGGGCGACAAGCTGTTCAACGGCCAGCTTGCCCATGGTCACCGGACGCTGCACCATGATGCCGTTGATGTAGCCGTCCTTGACGCCCTGAATGGTGTCGGGCAGATCGTCGAACGCGAACACGGCCACCGCGCCCTTGCGGTCAGCAAATTCCTGCTGCGCCAGAACTTTGGCGACAGCCGGGCCGCCAACCTGGCTCATGCCGAAGATACCGGCCAGATCAGGGTTTCCGCGCAGGATGGCTTCGGTCACCGAAACGGCCTTGGCCAGATCGTCTTCAGTGCCTTCGGTGGCCACGATCTCGATTTCCGGATAGGCCGCCAGCGCTTCTTTCACACCCTCGATCCGTTCGTTCAGGTTGGAAGCGCCCAGCTGACCGGTGATGATCGCCACTTTGCCCTTGCCACCCAGCTTTTCAGCCATGGAGTTGCCCATGGTGACGCCGGCCTGTTTGTTGATCGTTCCGATATACAGGCTGCGGCCAGAGTTGGCGCTGTCAGAATCAAAGGTCACGACCTTGATGCCGGCATCCATCGCCTGCTTGATCACACCTTCAACCGACTTCGGCTCGTTCACCGAAATCGCGATGCCGCTGACCTGGCGTGCGATCAGATCTTCCATGATCTTGACCTGAGTCGAGCCTTGCGTGTTCTGCGGCACAACCCACTGATAGTTGACGCCCAAAGCATCCGCAGCAGCCTGTGCGCCGGTGTTGCAGTCATCAAAGAACGGCACGGCCACTTTCGGAACCACAGCGATGGTGATGTCCTGTGCCACGGCCGCGGTGCCTGACAGCATCGCCATGGTGACCATCGCCGCACGGGCAGTCTTGATAAAGTTCCTCATCAGTCTCTCCTCCACTTCCGCTCGCCCTTCGAGACGGATTTTGTTGAACCTTCGTCCGTCTGGTGGACACCGCCGCTCGTTCAGCTGTTTCCGCCAGAAAGTCTGTTGCGCAGGACATCCAGACTGACCGCGATCAGAATGACGCCGCCGGTAATGGCCTGCTGGGCATAGGTATTTATGTTCAAAAGCACGATGCCGTTGGCGATCACGCCGACCAGCGCCGCGCCGATCACTGCCCCCGACACGCTGCCGACGCCGCCCGCAAGGCTGGCCCCACCAATCGCCGCCGCCGCGATCACATCAAGCTCGGACCCGAAGCCCGAAGCCGGCTCTGCCGAAAGATAGCGCGAGAACCCGATTATGCCGGCCAGCGCCGCGATCGTTGAAGACAGCATATAGACGGACAGCTTGACACGGTTGGTCTTCACGCCACTCAAGCGGGCCGCATGTTCGTTGCCGCCAGTAGCGTAGATGTGCCGGCCAAAGCGCGTGCGCCGCATGATGAGAGCAAACACCACCATCAATACCAGCATGATCACCACCGGAACCGGAACCGGCCCCAGGTAACCTTGCCCCAAGGCCGAAAAACTTTCGGGTGTTTCGGGGGTGACCGGCACGCCACGCGTGATCATGTACATCAGGCCGCGCCCAATGCTTAACGTACCAAGCGTGGCAATGAACGGCGGCAATCCAATCGCCGTGATCAACAGTCCGTTGACCAGCCCGAATATGACCCCAACGGAAAGGCCAGCACCCACGCTTGCCGTCTGCGAGAACCCTGCGTCAAAGGCGAGCGCGGTAACAAGCGAGGCAAGCCCCATCGCCGACCCAACCGACAGATCGATACCACCGGTGATGATGACCATCACCATTCCAATGCTCATTATTGCGGTCAGAGAGAAGGCGCGCGAAACACCCATAAGATTGTTGGTGGTCAGAAAATACGGAGTGTAGATGCTGATGATCGCGCCAACGATGATCATCGCCATCAGCACGTTGACTTCACGCACCTGCCGCAACTGCGCCAGATGGTTCCAGACAGGCGAGGCGCTGGATGGTGACCCCTTGTTCTCCGACGCAGCCATACAGGTTCCTCTCTTGTTGCCATCAGCCTTGCTACGGGCCTCGATTTGGCTGCCCACCCGCCCTTGCTGGGGGTCCGGGATGCCAAGAAGCTTAGATCATGCTGTGTCAGCCATGACAGCGCTGCCATTTCTTTAGCTAACCGAGCCACCTGTCAATGGTCATTTTCGAGATGACGCTCCCAAATGCAGCATAGAACCTGCGGATCATCGCCGAAACTTTGCGGTTTCGTGCAATTATGCTGATTTCCGGGTTGCACGCACAGGTGACAATGATCAGAACTGACAGCGCTGCCACTAGCGTTTCGCGGGGAATTCCGAACATGTCGCTGCAAGATCCGGTCACTTCACCCCAAATTGCGATGATTCATACCGTTTCCGGGTTGATCCCGATGTTCGATGGGCTGGCAAAGCAGCATTTACCGCAATGGCAGGGCTTCAACATGCTGGACGAAAGCCTGCTGCGCGGCACGATCCGCGATGGCGTGCTGTCGCAAACCACGATGTGGCGCCTGGCACAGATGGCCCGCTCGGCAGTCGAGGCCGGGGCCAGTGCGATCATCGTAACCTGCTCGTCGCTCGGCCCCGCCGTCGATGCCGCCAAAGCGTTCTGCCCGGTGCCATTGTTCCGCATTGATGAAGGCATGGCTGAGACTGCGGTCAACCTTGGGCTGCGAATCGGCGTCCTTGCCACCTTGAGCACCACGCTGGACCCGACCAGCAATCTGATCCGCCAGAGCGCGGCCCGGCAAGGCCGCCCGTGCACCGTTATTCCCGACCTGGCCGAAGGGGCGTTCCAGAAACTCGGTGCCGGCGACATTGCGGGCCATGATGCGATGGTGGCGCAAAGCCTGCGTGACCTTGCCCCAAGGGCCGATGTCATTGTGCTGGCGCAAGCTTCCATGGCGCGTGCTCTGGCCTTGGTACAGGACGAATTGCATCCGCTGCCAGTACTGACCAGCCCAGAGCTGGGCATGCAGCATATCGCCCGCAAGCTCTTGCAGTGACGGCACACAGAAAGGAGATTAGTATGGAATATCGGACACTTGGTCGATCAGGCCTGAAGGTTTCGGTCCTTACGATGGGGACTTTTACATTCGGTGGCACTGGGCCGTTTGCCATGGTTGGCCAGCAAGGTGTGGCCGAAGCCCGCCGCTTGATTGATCTGTGCATCGACGCCGGGGTGAACCTGTTCGACACCGCCAACATGTATTCCACTGGCCTTGCAGAAGAGATCTTGGGCGAAGCTCTGGACGGGCGGCGTGACGATGTGTTGATCACATCCAAGGCGCGGATGCGGATCGGCACCGGCCCGAATGACGAAGGCGTATCGCGCTACCACCTGATTCGCGAATGCGAACGCAGCCTGAAACGCCTGCGCAGGGACCATATCGACATCTACTACATGCACGAATGGGATGGCGTCACGCCGGTTGAGGAAAAGCTGGCTGCGCTTGATACCTTGGTGCAACAAGGCAAGGTTCGCTACATCGGCTGTTCGAATTATTCTGGCTGGCACGTCATGAAGTCTCTGGCCGTTTCCGACCGTGACCGCCGCCCCCGTTTTGTGACCCAGCAGATCCACTACACGCTGGAGGCCCGCGAGGCCGAATATGAACTCCTGCCGATATCGGTCGACCAAGGCCTTGGCGTTCTGGTCTGGAGTCCGCTGGCCGCCGGACTGTTGTCGGGCAAGCACCGCCGCGGTCTTGCTACGCCCGAAGGTTCGCGCCAG
>JBOFFB010000660.1:0-8095 GCA_051648385.1 Allobosea sp. | reverse complement strand
GCAGTTCGCGCTGGTCGACAACCGCGTCAAGGTGCCGTTCGGCGATCTGGATGCCATTCGCTCTGCCATCGAAAGCGATCCATCGATCGGCATCGTCGTGCTCGAAACCATTCAGGGCGGCGGCGGCATCATCGAAGCTCCCGCCAGCTTCTGGCAGGGACTGCGCGCGCTTTGCGACAAGCATGGCGTGCTCTGGATCGCCGACGAAGTGCAGTGCGGCCTCGGGCGCACGGGGCGCTTCTTTGCCTTCGAGGAGTTCGGCGTTATTCCGGATGTCACCGCCCTGGCAAAGTCGCTCGGCGGCTCGAAATCGGCCATGGCGGCAATGATCGCCCGCCGCGAGGTCTACATGAAGGCCTATGGCAAGCCGAAGACGGCGCTGATCCATGGCCCGGCCACCTTCGGTGGTATCGGCGAGGCCTGCATCTCGGCCATCGAGGGCCTCAACATCCTTTATGAGGAAGACCTGATCGGCAACGCCGAGCGTGAAGGCGCACACCTGATCAAGCGCTTGAAAGAGATCAAGGCCAAGCACCCGAGCCTCATCAAGGATGTGCGCGGCAAGGGCTTCATGGTTGGCGTCGAGTTCAACGACTTCTCCGAGACATTGCCCTTCGGCCTCAAGCACCTCGTGGCCTTGCTCGATGACAAGCTCAAGGGCTCGCTCTGCGGCTTCGTGGGCGCGCTCTTGCTCAAGGACTACAACACGCTGGTGGCCTTCACCGAATACAACCGCAACGTCATTCGCCTGGAGCCGCCATTGATTGCGACCCGCGCCGATGTCGATCAGTTCTGCGATGCCTTCGATGACCTGCTCTCGCGCGGCGTGGCGCGCATCGTCACGGACTACCTGCGCAAGGTGGCGGTGAAGTAAGGCACAACCCGACACCTCACATCAGCCGGAGCAGCTCTTTCGCCGCTTCGGCTGGCGGGCGTTCGACATTGAACGTGCCGACAAACTGGCCGCGCTTGTCCATCAGGTAGACGATGGCCGTGTGGTCCATGGTGTAGTCGCCATTCGAGGTGGGCACGCGCTTGTAGTAGGCGCGGTAAGCCTTCACCGCAGCGTCGATCTCGGCTTGCGTGCCGGTCAGGCCCACGATGCGAGGATCGAAGCTGGAAAGATAGCTTTTCAGGATCGCTGGCGTGTCACGTTCGGGATCGACCGTGATGAACACGGCGCGCGCCTTGGCGGCCTTGTCTCCGGCAGCGCGAAAAATCTCCGACAATTCCATCATCTTGGTCGGGCAGATGTCTGGACAATGGGTGAAGCCAAAGAACATCAGCATCGGCGCGCCCTCGAATTGCCGATTGCTGACACGGGCACCATCCATCGACGTCAGTTCGAACGGCCCTCCGACCGAACTTGCGCGGTTGCCATCCGCCGATGGCGCGAACGTCCACATTGCGGCAAGCCCGAGCAAAATCAGCCCGAACAGGAAAGCGGCAGCGGGCAGAATGAGAGCGCGGCGGTTCATCGTGTCGGGTCCAGCATGGCGCTTCAGAAGCAGCGCGCGATGGCGGCAATGAGGCCATCTGTGAAAAGCCGCTCACCCTCGCGTGCCCAGAGCAGCAGGCCAGCGCCGACAAAACACGCGGCAGTCCCGGCCATAAGCCAGCGCGCGCTCGTGTTGTGTGATGATGAATTGCTGATGTCTGTCATGGTCAGTGTTTAGCCGAGATATACGGAGCTTCCAAGGGCAGCGATGTCGCGTGGGCGGGCAGAGCGCTGCGCGCAGGACAAGATCTGGATTCCGGGTTCCAATCCGCTTCGCTGCACGGCCCCGGAAACGCGCTCAGACATCTCGTGTTTCCGGGGCTCAGAAGCGAAGCGGATGAGAACCCGGAATCCAGACAATATGCCCGGCGAAGTCGCCCTTATTCCCTTCGCGCCGCAAAATGCGTGTCGATCTCGTCAGGACTGATCGGCACAGCATCAGCCGCGAGCAGCTTGCGCCCGCGCATGTGGTCGGCGGGGCGGTTGATACTGTCGATAGCGGTCAGGCGGCCAAACTTGAAGTAGAACACCGAAAAGCGGTTCTCGTCGCGACTGCCGCGTTCATGCACCTCGTCATGGCCGTGGGCGAGGCCAACCATCTGGAGTTTCAAATCGTACTGGTCGCTCCAGAACCACGGCACGGCTTGATAGTGTGCCTCTCGCCCCATGATGCTTGCAGCGACAATCTTGGCTTGATCCACGGCGTTCTGCACCGATTCCAGCCGGATGAGCCCGCCTTCTCGCGGGAAAGCGCAGACATCGCCAAGTGCGAAGATGCGCTGATCGCTGGTGCGCTGGTGTTCATCGACGACGATACCGTTGGCCACAGTGAGACCCGCCTGCGTTGCAAGCGAGGTGTTGGGCATCACACCGATTCCCGCCAGTACGATATCGGCGGGTATGAGGTCTCCTGTGCTGGTGCGGACGGCCTCAACCCGGCCAGCCTTGCCGATGATCTCGCTGATGCCTTGACCGAGGCGCAAGTCGACGCCGTGCGCAACATGCACCTTGGCGAAGTGCGCCGACACATGCTTGCCGACCGCGCGGGCCATCAACCTATCCTGCATTTCCAGCACGGTGACTTTTTTGCCCAGCTTGCGAGCACTGGCAGCAGCCTCAAGCCCGATGAAGCCGCCACCGACCACAACAAGGCTCGTGGCCGTTTCCAGCCGAGCCCTCAGCGCGTCGGCATCGGCAAGGCTGCGCAGCACCATGACGCCGTCGAGATCATGGCCGGGGCACGTGAGGGTGCGCGCCGCCGCGCCCGTGGCGAGCACGAGGTGATCATAGGCCAGCGCCGTGCCATCAGCGAGATGAACGCGCGCCGTGTGCCGGTCAATACGGACGGCCGTGATATCTGCCATGAAACTGATGCGCTGTTCGGCGTAAAAGACCGCGCCCCGCATCTGGAGAGCATCGAGGCTCTTCTCGCCGGTGAGATAGGTCTTGGACAGTGGCGGGCGGTGATAAGGCAAGGCGCTTTCGGCACCTACCAGCACGATGGGCGCGGTGTAGCCTGCCGCCCTCAGTTCCACTGCGCTTTGCAAACCGGCCTGGCCCGCACCAATGATGACGGTCCCTGCAATCACGGCTCCGTTCACTCAGCCGTTCCCATAGATCGTGTTGAGCTGGCTGCCGACCATGATGAAGGTGGTGCGCTTGGACACCTCCTTGAGCTTGACCGCGCCGATATAGGTCATCATCGAGCGCACGCCGCCCATGATCTCCTGCATGGTGCCATCGACCGGGCCACGATAGGGCACCTCCACGGTCTTGCCCTCTGAGGCGCGATATTTTGCGACGCCGCCCGAGTATTTCTTCATCGCCGTGTCGGAGGACATGCCGTAGAACTGCATGCGCACCGGAACTTGTCTGCCGTTCTTCTCGTCATAGACGATCTCACCTTCGCACTCGTCATGGCCCGACAGCATGCCGCCCATCATCACGAAATCCGCGCCGCCGCCATAGGCTTTTGCCACATCGCCGGGCACGGTCAGGCCGCCGTCGCCGCAGACCTGGCCCTTGAGGCCGTGGGCAGCATCCGAGCACTCGATGATGGCGGAAAGCTGGGGATAGCCAACGCCTGTCATCTTGCGGGTGGTGCAGACCGAGCCTGGTCCAATGCCGACTTTGACGATATCCGCGCCTGCCAGCAGCAACGCCTCGGTCATGTCACCGGTGACGACATTGCCCGCCATGATCACGGCTTCGGGGTTCTCGTGCCTTGTGCGATGGATGGTCTTGAGAAACGCCTCGGTATAGCCATTGGCAACATCGATGCAGATCTTGGTCAGCGGCACTTTCGCCTTCACCGCCTTGAACTTGTCGTGGTCGCTTTCGGCAATGCCGAGTGTATAAAAGCTGTTCGAGGCATCTTCCGTGGCAAAAAAGGCCGCCAGCGTCTCGACCGGGTAGTGCTTGTGCAGCGCCACCATCGCGCCGAAGCGCTTGAGCGCGCGCGCCATGGGGATGGTGCCGGTAACATCCATGTTGGCGGCGATCAGCGGAAAGCCAGTCCAGTCCGTGCCGGTGTGCAGGAAGCGGAAGGTGCGGTTGACATCGACATCGCTGCGGCTGCCGAGCGTCGAGCGCTTGGGCCTGATCAGAACATCCTTGAAGTCGAGTTTCGGGTCGTTCTCGATACGCATGGTCCGGTTCCAAAACCTCTGGGACGCGGAGTGTTGCCCTCATGCGCGCTGTCTTGCAAGCACGTCGTTGGCAGCGCGCGCGATGAGGGCCACCGCCACCATGACGGCAGTTAGCACCTGCGGCGTTGCCACGCGTGAGTCAGGCAGCGGAAATACCAGTGTGCGGCTCATCCAGACGCCGAGGATGAAGATGATCATGCCGAGCAGCGTCGGCCCTGCGTCACGCAGACGGACGATGAGGACACCGCAGATCATCAGGCCAACCACCAGCCACGGCCAGACTTCTTCACGCAGCAGACGCATCGAGACGCGGGCAAGGGCCGAAACATAGATCTTGAGGTCGAAAGCAGGCTGGAACCCCACCATCGTGTCGCGTTGATCGTGGAAACTGAACATGAAATGCGCGAACCATCCCGGATGGGGCACCCCTGCCTTTGCCACAGCATAGGCTGCAAGACCCGCAAATGCGGCAGTCCAGGGCCAGACACCGACCGTCTTGAATCCGTGTCGCAGCGCACGGAAACTACTCTCTCCGTTCAGAACTGCCGCGAAGACTGAACCTGCAACCAAAGCGAGGGGTAAGCCCGTTGTTGCAACCAGCATATCCGGTCGCAACAGGACGGATCCAACAAGCAGGCAGAGTGCAATAAGTGGTACACGGCCACTATTCGCCACGATGATAAGGCACGTCGCCGCTGTTGCGAGAAACGCAACAGCGGGGTCCGGTGCCCCAAGGCTGGCCAGATCCGGAAAGCGCAGGAGACTCATGACCGGCGTCAGCAAACCGACAAGTTGCAATTGGCCAAGCCGCCAGAACGCCCAGAACAGCACCGCCATAAGCCCGATGATCGAGACAAGGCTGATGGCTCGCATGGCCGCGACCGGCCCCGTCACGCTGGCAAGAGCAGCCACCAGCGTGACATAGCCGCCCTTGACTTGATACATCGGCAACATCGAGACGAATGCCTGTGCGTCCCGCGCCTGAACGATGCGATAGTGTGACTGGGTTGTCAGTTCGTGCCATTGCGGTGCGGTGACGGCGGCGCGCACGGTTGCATAAGTCTGGGCATGAAGATCGACCGGATCAACAACGCCGCGGCGCTCGAGCACCGTGGCCGTATAAGCCAGCATATCCCAACCTGCGATTGGCCGCGCTATACCATTCAGAATAACCATGGCGCAGAACAGGAGGTAGGCTGCAACCGATGCAGCTGTCGCCAGTCGCGCCCGGACCGAGGATTGCCTGGGCGAGGGTTTCGTCAGGCCTCCAGGCCCCGAAACATGCTGATGCGTTGCCAAAAGCGAATTGTCCATGGAGTTCTGATCCTCCCCGGTCGATAGCGGTCGCATTGCGAAATCTCAATCGAGCCTCTCTGAGTGAAGGAACATAACACGACTGGACGAGTGCGAGGCCGCAGATCGAGCCCAAGTTGGCAACATGGTAAAACCGTCGATCCGGGCGCTTGCTTGCCGCTCGATCGCCGATTGCGCAGCCGCACGCACAGAAGGGTTACGTTAGGGATGAACCTAGAAATTCCTAGGGTAAAGCAGATGGTTTGCGCTAATCTGGAGGCGAGGTACTGGGGGGTACATGGTCGATTTTCCAACGTCAACCGGTCCAGTGTCGGCGCGGCGAAACTCTGCTGCCGCGTCATCGCAGCTTGCCGCGTTCGTGCGCGCGCTGCGGCCGCACCATTGGGCCAAGAACGTACTCATCTTCCTGCCGCTCATCCTGGCCCACCAGCTGACAAACCCATATCTCGTCTGGTGGTCGGTGCTGGCCTTCGTCGCTTTCAGCATGGCCGCATCGGCAACGTATCTGATCAATGATCTGGTCGACATCGAGTCGGACCGCAAGCACCCGACCAAGCGCTTCCGCCCACTTGCCGCCGGCTTGCTGAAGCAGAGCCACGCGAAAGCCGCAGTGCCACTGCTGCTGATCGGCGCGGCCTCCATCTCGTTGTTGATGCCAGAGCCGAAATGGTTCCTGATCTGCCTTGGCACCTATCTGGTGCTGGGCCAGGTTTATGTCTTCTATCTCAAGCGCAAACTTCTGGTCGACGTGCTGGCATTGGCGGCGCTGCATGTCATGCGCATCCTGGCTGGCAATGCCGCAACCGGCATCGCACTGTCATCCTGGATGCTGGCATTTGCCATGTTCCTGTTCTTCAGCCTGGCCCTGCTCAAGCGCTACTCCGAGTTGAAAGAAGCCGGGGACGACGTCGGCTTGCGCGAGCGTGGCCGTGGCTATCAGGCCGGCGACCTCGAAACATTGTCGCAGATGGGCATTTCCAGCGCGCTGGTGTCGACGCTGATTCTTGCTCTGTATGTCGACAGCAAAGCAGTTTCCGGCCTTTATGAAACACCCCAGCTGATCTGGTTGATTTGCCCGATCGTGCTCTATGTGATGGCGCGGATCTGGGTTCTGGCGCGGCGCGGGCAGATGCCGGACGATCCCCTGATGTTCATGATCACGGACTGGCGCAGCCAACTGATGGGCGTTCTGACCGTGCTTGTGGTGATTGCCGCGAAGTACATCTGACCATGCCGCCCCTGCGCACGGTCTACACCTCATGGGGCGGCCTTGTGGCCCATGGCAGCGAGGCCAAGCCAGCGCGAGGCTGGCCGCGCCATGCACCGTATGACCGCCCCGTGCTCGCCTATGGCAACGGTCGCAGCTATGGCGATAGCTGTCTGATCGACGCAGGTAGCATCATCGACACTGCCGAGCTGTCGAACATCATCAGCTTCGACACCCAGACAGGCCTGATCATTGCCGAAGCCGGCGTTCTTCTCTCCAGCATTCTCGATCTGTGTGTGCCGCAGGGCTGGTTCTTGCCCGTGACCCCAGGCACGCGTTTCGTCACGATCGGCGGTGCAGTCGCCAATGATGTCCACGGCAAGAACCATCACGCGCTCGGCACTTTCGGCTGCCATGTGGCGTGGTTCGATCTGGTGCGTTCCGATGGCAGCGTGCATCGCTGCTCAGCAAGCGCGAACTCCGCTCTTTTCGCCGCGACCATTGGGGGCATGGGCCTCACCGGGTTGATCACCCGCATCGCCCTGCAGCTCATCCCGATCAAGGGTCCGCTGATGGCACAGGACACCATACCCTTTGCCAACCTCGGCAGCTTTTTTGACATCGCCGCGCGGTCTGACATCAGCCACGACTACACCGTCGCGTGGATCGACTCGATGGCAGCGGGCATGCAGCTTGGCCGCGGCGTCTTCTTCCGGGCCAATCATGCTGACGAGCCGGGCAAGGTGCAGGCTCAACGCACCATCCCGTTCCTGCCGTTCACGCCACCCGTTTCATTGCTCAACCGCGCCACACTGACGGCATTCAACGCGCTCTACCGTGCAGCCCAGGGCAAGACCCTGACATCGGCCAATGTTCCCTACCAGCCATTTTTCTACCCGCTTGACCGGATCAGCGGCTGGAACCGCGCCTATGGGCCGAAAGGCTTGCGCCAGTTCCAAACGGTGGTTCCGATGGCTGTGGCGCGCGACGCCATCGCTGACATGCTCAAGGCCACGCATCGTGCAGGCGAGGCCTCGTTCTTGACGGTGCTCAAGCTGTTCGGCGACAAGGTGTCGCCAGGCATGATGTCGTTTCCGCAAGCGGGGGCGACATTGACACTCGATTTCCCCTATCGCGGGCCGCGCACGGATATGCTGCTCGCGGAGCTGGACCAGATCACGGTCAATGCCAAAGGCCGGGTCAACCCCTACAAGGACGCGCGCATGTCACCCACCATGTTCGAAGCGTCGTTTCCGCAATGGCGGGAGTTTGCAAAGCACACAGACCCGGCATTCACATCGAATTTCTGGCGTCGGGTAACGGCATAGGCCTTGGTCGCCAGAGACAAGGACCACGAAACCCCGAAAGCGGTCAGTTTTTCTCGGGCGTCCGATATTGCTCGATGTTGAGGCCGAATTCAGCCCCGAG
>JBOFFB010000659.1:0-2885 GCA_051648385.1 Allobosea sp. | reverse complement strand
TGGGCGCGGTGCTTGTCTTCTTTGTCACACTTGTCGTTTGGCTGACGAGATCGCGGACATCGACAGATGCATGAGGCAGGCTTCGATGCTTGCTGGCGGGCAGGACCGTGACTGAACCGATGGGCATCACTGATTGGGCGCGGTGCCGATGATGGAGCAATACAGTTCACACTCTAACAAGGGACGGAGGCAAATCCGATGGACCAATCAACCAACGATGTCGCACAAACGGTCGGATACAGCACGGACAAATGGCTGATCGACAAGGTGCCGTGGGCCTTGTGGTGCATTGTCCCCGGTCTCGCGATCGTCCTTCACGCCGAAACCCGTGGCGTGAATGGTGCGGCCTTGGCAGTCGCTTATCTGGCTCTGCTGGGATTGGCGTTTGTCGGCTACGTCATCGTGACCCTTATCGGGCGGTCGGGGATCTCGGTTTTTCTTGAGCTCCCGATCTGGCTCCTTGTCCTTATCGTTGTCGCCTTGGTCAGCACTGTGATCGTCGCTGCGATTGGCGGGTCCATTCGCTCCACCACGACATCTTTCTCCGATGCGCAAAGGTTTGGCGCCTTTGTCAATCCGCCGCTCCACGTGGCTGGCTGGATGCTGATCTACCTGGGGTTGGGGTGGATTGCCTATGCGGGTTTCCGGCACGTCTATCCCGCGCGGCCGATCGTGATGCTGTCAACCGCCGGTGTTTCGTACCACAGGGCCTGGCTGCCGAACCTGTTCATTCCATGGCAGGATGTTCATGGTGTGGGTCCGCTTGATATCTCTGACATGCGAGGACCGGGCGCCACCAATCCCGACGTCACTGTCGTGGTCGTCGAGAAAGACTTCTACGAGCGGCACATCGCGCCGAAGCTGCGAACTTTTCTCGCACCGCCCGGCAGCGAGTACATGTTTAGGCCGAAAGGCGACGAGTACATGCAGATGGCGATCAACAGCACTGAAGTCGCCGTCGTTCCCGAGGATTATCACGTGCCGATGGAGGCACGATGGAAGGAATTTCGCGATCGGCCAAAGGCGTCTGTACCTCAGACCGGCAAACAACAGCCTCACCCGAGCATCGTCTATGGGCGCTGGTCTATCGATGGAACGTGGTGGCAGGCGGTCAAGTTCCTGACGCCACCCGTATTCATGCTCGCCGTCGTGCTGCACGCGACCGTTTTCAGGTAGCACTCCGTCTCGCGGAGCGAGCGTCGCGCCTCCAGACGCTGGCCGTTGTCATCCGGTTATTCTCCTGATGATGGGTCCGATCTGGCGGTCAAGCGCCATGATGTTGGATGCCTGTCAGCCCATCCAGTTCCGCCGATGGCCCGTCCACCAGCCGACGTCGCTGCTGAACCGGATGCCGAAGATGACGATCATCGCCGGGGCGGCGAGGAGCACGAGGATCGCGGCGTAGCCTCGCCTCGCCGTATCATCCTTGAACTTGAAGAAGAGCCCGATGATGGCGATCGACATGCCGACGTCGATGGCGATCTCGAGGTTGCGCACCATCGCGGGCGGCCATTCGCCCGCGCGCGTGAAGAAACGCCAGCCTGCCTGCGCGACGAGGTAGAAGCTCGCCACCACGAACACGATCCAGTTCGTACGGGGGTTCTGGGTGTTTTCGGCCATGTCGAACCTCAGAATCTGGCGAACGCGAAAAAGCTGCGCAGTGTCGGTCGATCAAGGTTCCAAAGCGGCGGTGCCCAGATCGCGTGTTCGTGTGCATATTGAGTTCATACTGCCGCTGGCGTAAGGTCAAGCCTGACAAGATGAGGTGACGCAAATGCGCCTTGCCTTCAGCGTAACTGCAGTGCTCATGGCGAGCGCAGCTCCCGCCGCGGCTGTTCAGGGCGTGCTCGGTCGCGCAGCCGACGCAAAGGCCTGTTTCGAGCGGACCTACGACACCGCACATCTGGCGCGGAACCCCACGCAGACCGTCACCCGCATCCGCATCTCGGTCAGCCGTGAGAGCATGCCGGGCAATGTCGGCATACCTCCGGTCGCATTCATGCGGGTCGAGTTGACGCGCCGTGGCGATGCGCAGGCGCGGCGCGCCATCGCCTGGTGCGAGCATCCTTTTGGCGGCGAGAAGCTGAATGCGCGTGGCCAAGTCACCAACCTCGGCCAACCGGGCGCGCGCTGCCGAGTGACGGGCGAAGATCACATGAACGCCGAGGAAGGCAATGATGGCGGCAGCGTCGACATCAGGGCCGCTGAGGGCGGGCTTCTGGCGCGTCTGTCATCGCCGCTGCGCCTGCGCACCGGCGAGTTGGTCAGCGTCGATAAGGGACGAGAGATCAGGCTTGGAGCATCGGACCGGACATTCCGGCTGAGCGTCCTGCCGGCCTCGGCTTGTGACGATTTCAGGCGAGCGATCCGCGAGGAATGACGACCATGGGCCAGTTGCCGACAATCACCGTCATGGGCGTCGCGAGCCTGCTGGGATTGGCGCCTGCGCGAACCGCCAGCGCCGAGACCCTCACCGCGCCCGAGGCGGTGGCGCAGCTATTGTTCTCCAGCGTCACGACTGCGAGACCGAAGACCGTAACCAAGTGGAGCGTGATGTATCGTGGCAATACGATCCCGGGCGATCCGGAGCGGACAATCCTCAGCGTCTCGGCGAGCAGGGCCGCCCCTTGCCTGTTCGAGGCTTTCTTCCTCGAGGCACCGGCTCCGGCGGGAGATCCAAAGATCGCCGTGACGACGGCGTATCTCGCTATCATTGATCTTCGCAAGCTTGACCGTGCGGCATTCAGTTCGACCCCGCAGCCCACGGGCGGCGCGCAGCTTGTCCTCGCGGCCAAGGACATGTTCTGCTCGCGCAGCTTCATCCTCGAGCAGACGCCGAAGCTCACCTACAATGAAAGCTGCCTCGACACGATCGATGACGTCAT
>JBOFFB010000658.1:0-19056 GCA_051648385.1 Allobosea sp. | reverse complement strand
TTGGCCTGGCTGCCGGAATTCGGCTGCACATTGGCAAAGCCGCAATCGAACAGGCGACAGGCGCGCTCGATGGCGAGCTTCTCGGCAATGTCGACATATTGGCAGCCGCCATAGTAGCGGCGGCCAGGATAGCCCTCGGCATATTTGTTGGTCATCACCGAGCCCTGCGCTTCCAGCACGGCGCGCGAGACGATGTTCTCTGAAGCGATCAGCTCGATCTCGTCGCGCTGGCGACCGAGTTCGAGGTCAATGGCGCGGGCCAGCTCCGGGTCCTGCGCGCTCAGCGGCGCGGAGAAGAACGAGTTGGACAAATGTCCCGCAGTGGCAGTGTCGGCGCTCATGGCTCATCCCCGTTTTGCGGCCAGCATGGGCGCGCCCAGGCCGGTTCAGGAGTGTTCGATACAACGAACGCGCCTTAGCACGCAGTGCAACAAAGAGTCACGGGCGTCGGGCCGCAGTCAAATCAGAATTGTGGGGTATCAATTGTGATGACCGGTTTGCATTGCCGTTTCGGAGGCCCGCAGCCAGCAATCAATGCCGCTTGTGGCCTCAAGCCCCGAACGGGTTGAAGCCAGTCACGCCACGGAACAGATTGCGCAGGAAGCTTTGCTCCTCTCCGCCTGTCGGTGTCGAGCGGTTGATGAAATCGAAGATCACGCCATCTTTCAGGCCCCAGTTGGAAATTTTCTCCACCTTGAAGCCCTTGTTGAAAGAGACGGCGACAACGTTCTGCTCGACCACCGATGGGGTCTGGAACTGGAACATCCGGCGCGAGCGCTGGCTGATGTAATAAAATGTGCGGTTGCCGACGGTCGACGTGGTCGACGGCGTGCCGAGGGCCTGTAGCACGGCCTGAACATCCATGCCCGGCTTGACCTTGGCAATCGCCTCCTGGTCCATCACGAAACCACGGTTGATCTCTTCGTTGAGCCCAGCCGAGGTTGGCACCGTGAAGCCGTAATTGTCGGCACCGCCCCCGCCGCAACCGGCAAGCGCGACTGACAAGACGGCGGTGGTGAGGAGAAAGCGACGAGAAGGAACCGATGCTTGAAGTGTCTTGGGCATGAAATGATTCCGGTCCAGGCGATTTGGCGGCGCTTATGTCGCGCTTGCCGTTTCATTGCAAATTGGCGTAACGCGACGATCAGGCATTTGCAAGGCAGACGACAGGGCCCACATAAGCGAGATGATATTTGGCTTGTTCAAAAAAGACCCGAGGCGTGAGATCGTGCTGGCGCTTTACACGCGGACGGCCAATGCCTCGCGTGCTCCATGGCTGTATGTCCAAGGCGGCGTGCCGGACACGGTTGAGGGGCGGCTGGACGCGCTGACGCTGCACGCGCTGATTGTGATGCGCCGCCTCAAAGCGCTGCCAGACCCGGCGCCCGAAGTGGCGCAGGAATTCGTCGACGTGCTGTTCCAGCATATCGATCACGGTTTGCGCGAACTCGGCGTCGGCGATGTGGTTGTGCCCAAGCGCATGAAGAAGATAGCTCAGAACTTCTATGGCCGCGTCCGGGCCTATACTGGTCCGCTCGATGACGCTGACGATGCTGGCCTGCAGGCAGCGCTTGGCCGCAATATCCCTGGCGCAGCGAGCGGGATGCTGGCAACCTATCTGATGGCTTCGGAACGGTCGTTTTCAGCCAGGACGCTCGATCAGGTTTTGAACGACGAGAGCCTGTTTGACCTCCCTCCTGCCGACAAGGGATACATCGCAACATGACCTCGCCATTGCCCATCACCCGCCTGCAGGCCGCTGATACCATTGCATCCACAGGCATCAAGGTCGTCATCGATGCCGACGAAGCCGAGCGCAAGGCCATGGCGAAGCTACTTGGCATCCTCGGCGTGGATAAACTTCATGCCGAGCTTACGGCGACCCGCGAAGGCGACCGCATCAGGGTTCTGGGTCTAGTCACGGCGGTGGCGCAGCAGGCTTGTGTGGTCACGCTCGATCCGGTGACGGAAACCTTGTCGGAGCCTGTCGAGGTGGTGTTCGCCCCGCGTGAAGAAGCCGAGGCGCTGATGCGCAAGGCTGGACTGCCGGATGAGGACGACATCGACAAGCTGGACCTGAATGACATCGACATCTCGGCCATCGATCTCGACATGCTCAACAACCCCGACGCGCTGCCCGAGCCAATCATCGACGGGCGCATCGATTTTGGCCAGATCGCCTATGATGCGGTTGCGGTCGGGCTCGATCCTTACCCTCGCAAGCCTGGCGTTGTCTTCGAAGCACCCCCGGAGCCCGAGGGGTTCGGTTCGCCCTTCGGGGCTTTGAAGTCGCTGAAGCCGAAGCAGTGATGCGTCTTGATGATGTCAGACGCGCCCTGTAGATGCTCCACCGGCGCACAGATTTCCGGCAGGCGCGGCTTGCGGTCTGACGCGCCGCTTGTATTGTCCGCGACCGAACAGGCTTGCAGGGCTTTATCCCGATTCTGCTCCACGCATTGATCAGGCAGGTTACGGCATGAGCGCACACGTCACGATCTCACTGGACGCGATGGGCGGCGATCATGGTCCCGTAATCGTGATCCCTGGTGCCGCGATCGCGCTTGAACGCAGGCCCGACACGAAGTTCGTGATCTACGGTGATGAAAAACTGGTGCTGCCATTGCTGGATCAGCATCCCAAGCTCAAAGGCGTCACGACATTCCACCACACCGACGTGTCGGTGAAGATGGATGACAAGCCGAGCCAGGCGCTCAGGGCCGGGCGCTACAAGTCGTCGATGTGGCAGGCCATCGCTGCCTGCAAAACCGGTGAGGCCGATGTCGTCGTTTCCGCCGGCAATACCGGCGCGCTGATGGCGATGTCGAAGTTCTGCCTGAAATCCATGGCCCGGATCGAGCGGCCTGCGATTGCTGCCATCTGGCCAACTGTGCGCGGCGAAAGCGTGGTGCTGGATGTCGGAGCCACAATCGGTGCAGACGCCGCACACCTGTTCGATCTTGCCATCATGGGAGCCGCGATGGCGCGCATCGTGTTCGATATCGATCGCCCGACAGTCGGCTTGCTCAACGTTGGGGTCGAGGAGATCAAGGGCCTCGAAGCCGTGAAGGAAGCTGGCCGGATGCTTCGCGAGGCCAATCTGCCAAACCTCGACTATCGCGGCTTCGTCGAGGGCGACGACCTTGGCAAGGGCACCGTTGATGTTGTGGTGACCGAAGGGTTCACCGGCAACATCGCGCTCAAGACGGCCGAAGGCACTGCCAAGCAAATCGCCGAGTATCTGCGCGCCGCCATGAGCCGTTCGCTGATGTCCAAGCTCGGCTATCTGCTCGCCAAGGGCGCGTTCACCGCACTCAAGGAAAAGATGGACCCGCGAAAGGTCAACGGCGGCGTTTTCCTCGGGCTTGACGGCGTTGTCATCAAGAGTCATGGCGGCACGGACGCTGTCGGTTTTGCCAGTGCGGTAGAGCTTGGTTATGAGATGGCGCGCTATCAGCTCCTGGCCAAGGTGCGCGAAATGATTGATGCCTGTCCCGCGCCGGTGATGCCGGTGGCAAGCGCTGCTGCGGCTGGCTAACCCAAGGACGATGCAAAACGTGTCTCGGCTCAGGTCTGTCGTACGCGGCTGCGGGCAATATCTGCCCCGCCGCATCATGACAAATGACGAACTCGCAACTCTCGTCGACACCTCCGACGACTGGATCAGGCAGCGCAGTGGTATCGCGCAGCGGCATATTGCAGACGACAGCGAAACAACCTCTGTTCTGGGCACGGAGGCTGCGCGTCAGGCGCTGCAAGCGGCGGGCCTCGTTCCATCCGATATCGACCTCATCATCTGCGCCACATCGACGCCGGATTTCACCTTTCCGGCCACTGCGACGCAGATTCAGAACGCGCTCGGCATTCATCACGGTGCCGCCTTCGATGTGCAGGCGGTGTGCTCTGGCTTTGTCTACGCCATGACGGTGGCCGACAAGTTCCTGATATCGGGTTCCACCAAGGCAGCACTCGTCATCGGTGCCGAGACCTTTTCGCGCATCCTCGACTGGACTGACCGCAGCACCTGCGTGCTGTTCGGCGATGGCGCCGCGGCTGTTGTGCTCACGGCTGAGGCAGGCGCGGGCACGAACGCCGACCGCGGCATCCTGCACACCCATATCCGCTCCGATGGACGCTATCGTGACAAGCTCTATGTCGATGGCGGCGCCGGTTCGAACGGCAAGGTCGGTCATCTGCGCATGGAGGGCCGCGATGTCTTCAAGCATGCGGTCGTCAACCTTGCCGACACGGTCCACCAGACCCTTTCGGCCACTGGCCTGACCGGTCGTGATATCGACTGGTTTGTGCCGCACCAGGCCAACAAGCGCATCATTGACGCCACTGCCCACAAGCTTGGCGTGCCGGAAAGCCGCGTGGTCTACACCGTGCAAGATCACGGTAACACCTCCGCTGCCTCGATCCCGCTGGCGCTGGCAACAGCGGTGGCCGATGGCAGGATCAGGCAGGGCCAGCTTGTGCTGATCGAGGCCATGGGCGGGGGCTTCACCTGGGGGTCAGCGTTGATTCGCTGGTAGGTTTTGTGTGCTGTTTAGTCCTAAAAGGCAAAAAACATAATCTGTTCAAGGGCATTGACCGTGTGCGCTCAACCATTTTAGGTTCTGGGTGACGGATTCTCCGCGCTGGCATCTTCGGGTGCCATGGCTCACAGGGCTTCTCCATGGCAGGCAACACCATCACGCGCGCCGATCTGAGCGAGGCCGTTTACCAGAAGATCGGCCTGTCCCGCACCGAATCGGCTGCCCTCGTCGAGACCGTGCTGGCCGAGATCAGTGACTGCATCCTGCGTGGCGAGAACGTGAAACTCTCGTCCTTCGGCTCGTTCATTGTCCGGAAGAAGGGCCTGCGCGTCGGTCGCAACCCCAAGACGGGCGTCGAAGTGCCGATCCAGCCTCGCCTCGTCATGGTGTTCAAGCCGTCCAATGTGATGAAGGCCCGCGTCAATGGCCTCGATACCGAAGGGCTGGACGACTGATCATGGACTTCGCGGCCAGGAGTGAGGAGGAGCACGCAGTGGACAAGAGCCCAGACGCCTTCCGCACCATCAGCGAGGTGGCGGAAGATCTTGACCTGCCGCAGCATGTTCTCCGCTTCTGGGAAACCCGCTTTCCTCAGATCAAGCCGATGAAGCGTGGCGGTGGCCGCCGCTATTACCGCCCCGATGACGTGGCGCTGATCACCGGGCTGAAGGCGCTGCTCTACGGCCAAGGCTACACCATCAAGGGCGTCCAGCGCATTCTGAAAGAGCAGGGCGCGAAATCCGTGCAGGCCGTCGGGCGCGGCGGCGCGCTGCCATTGGCAGCACCCGTGCAGAATATCGGCGAGTTGCGGGCGCGGGCGGAACTTGAAGGCGGCATGTCACCTCATGAGGTTATGCCATCCGCCGCACCCCGTCAGCCAATGCCAGATCCGAGGGCCGCGCCGTCACCGGTTCAAGCTGACGTTCAAACCATACTGCGCGAGGCTTTGACAGACATCGAAGCTGCCAGAAACGATCTCGCACGCGCGCTGTCGCGGCAAACAGCAAATTGAGCCTGCCAGACAGCATCTATTCACCGGTGAATGAATTGGTCGGGGCGGCGAGATTTGAACTCACGACCCCTAGTCTCCCAGACTAGTGCGCTAACCGGGCTGCGCTACGCCCCGACACTGGCGCTTATAGAGGCGGGTTTTGCGGTGCGCAACGCCAGATGCGCGCGTGGCATGCGGAATTATCCGCAAGGTGGCAGTGTCCCCTTCGAGTTTAGCAACTCGATCACGTGAAGAGCCGGCGTTTGCGGAAATATCCGCGACGATTTCAGTCCCCGCCCTTTCCATTGTCACACGCGCCCTGTATCCCGCACGGCCCTGCCGCGTTGCGGCGCAACGTGGCTGCTCCATGTCCGACGTTTCCATCGGTGTCGATTTCGGCACGACCAACACTGTTGTGGCCATCGCGGCACGCGGGCAACCTGTCAGGCTCGTGACCTATCCTCATGGCGGGGTGCTTGAGGATGTCTATCGTTCGGTGTTGTGCTTCGAACGTGAGGATTTCAGCCGCATCCTGTCGGTGGAGAGCAGCGGCGGGCCTTATGCCATCGAGCGCTATCTGGCTTCGGTCGGCGAGACGCGCTTCATCCAGTCGTTCAAGAGCCATGTGGCGAGCGCCGTGTTCCGCGACACGCGCATCTTCTCGACACGGTTCTTCTTCGAGGATCTGCTGGCGAAATTCTTCGGCCTGCTGCTTGACGATGCCAAAGGGCAGATACCGCAAGGTGCATCGATTGTCTCGGGCCGCCCGGTGGCCTTCGCTGGCGGCAATCCGGACGAGGTGCTGGCCCACACGCGCTATGACGCCGCTTATGCCAAGGCGGGGCTTGCCAAGCCCACCCATGTCTATGAGCCGGTAGGCGCGGCCTACTACTATGCTCAGCGTCTGACCCATGATGCGACAATTCTGGTGGGCGATTTCGGCGGCGGCACGTCCGATTTCTCGATCATCCGCTTCGAGCGCCGCAATGGCGCACTGCGCGCCATTCCCATGGGCCATGCCGGGGTCGGCGTAGCGGGCGACAGCTTCGATTACCGCATCATCAACGCCGTTGTCTCGCCCAGGCTCGGCAAGGGCAGCCAGTACCAGTCCATGGGCAAGGTCATGGAGGTTCCGGCGCACTACTACGCCAACTTCGCCCGCTGGCATCAACTGGCAATGCTGAAATCCGCCGACAACCAGCGCGAACTGGAGAAGCTCAAGAAGATCGCGCTCAGGCCGGACCTGATCAGCCAGTTGATGGACGTCATCGAGCACGACTGGGGCTTTGCCATCTATCGCGCGGTGTCAGCGGCCAAGGTTGCGCTATCATCGCAGCCAGAAGCGAATTTCGTCTTCAGGAAGGGCGGTATCGATATCGAGCGGACCATCAAGGTCGGTGAATTCGAAGGCTGGATCGCAGATGATCTGGCGCGCATCGGCAGCACGGTCGATGACCTGTTCGCGCGCGAGGGCCTCAAGCCAGCCGCCATCGACAAGGTCTTCCTCACCGGCGGCACGTCCTACATCCCCGCTGTGCGGCGGCTGTTTACGGAGCGCTTTGGGACCGACAAGCTCGATTCTGGTGGCCAGTTCGAATCGATCGCCCACGGCCTTGCACTGATCGGGCTTGAAGACGACCGCAGCGCCTGGGAGGTCACGCGCGCCGCATGAAGGTACTCGCCGGTTAACCACCCAAGCTTACCACGTTGGCAAAACCCGCTTGCTAACCAATCATTTACCATGGCCTTTGTGCGTCGGTAGCGTGCCAGAGGAGTTCGCCATGTCGTATGTTGTCGAGCGGGACATCGCCGCCTTGCCACCCGTATCAGGTGTGTCCACAGGGCGTGACACGCTGTCATCCCTGTTCGCGCAGTTGCGGCCAGACTGGCACTCGCAATGGGCCTGGGACAACTACGATGCCACGGTGCTGACGTTGGCGCGCCGCCTTGGGTTGAATGCGCTGTGCGAGATTGGCGGCGGCCGCGATCCGGGCTTCCTGCCGAGCAATCCGGCGTTGAATGGCCTGTCGTTGACCGTCAATGATATCGACCAGCTCGAGCTTGATTTCGCGCCAAAGGGTTTGTTCAAGGCCCGCTTCGACATCGCAGGCGATCTGAGCGAGCCTGATGCCAGGCCCGAAAGCTACGATCTGATGTTCTCGCGCATGGTGTTCGAGCACGTCGATGGCGTGCCGCAAGCCTGGGCCAACATCCACACGCTGCTGAAGCCCGGCGGTGTGGCGTTGGCCTTCTTCCCGACGCTCTATGCGCCGGTCTTCACCATCAACCACATGATCCCGGAAAGCGTCTCGCGCGCGATTGTCCACGCGCTCTATCCAGCGCGGCGCGATGGCGGTGGCGATCCGAAGTTCCCGGCGCTTTATGATCACTGCGTGTCGTCAGAGCGGACCCAGCGCACCATGCTGGCCAAGGCGGGGTTCACGGATATCCACATCCAGCCGTTTTGGGGTCACGGCTATTTCGACCGCATGCCAGGCATCAAACAGGCCGATCATGCCTTCAACAAGCTCGCCGCGAAACTGGACTGGCGCCTGATGAGCACCTATGCCTTCGTTGTGGCCCGCAAGACCGGGTGAGGGCAGTCAGGTCCGGCCCGGCTCCGGCGCGATGGCCCTCAGGCCCCAGATCAGCCCGAGCAACATGTAGACATGGCGCCAGTGATCAATGTCGATCTGGAAGCCTTGCAGCAGCGTGATGAACAGCACGGACCAGATGGCGATCGCATAGGGCTGCATAGCCGAGCGGCGCAACACAGTCGTCCAACCTGCGATCATGGTGGCAACCACCAGCGCAATGTAAGCGAAGCCCCCCAGCCAGCCATAGGACGCGAAGGCGTTGATGTAGGTATTGTGCGGGTCTTCGGGGAAATACCAGCGGAAGCGCAGCGGGCCCATGCCGTTCGGCATATCGAGCAGCATGGCGATGGAGCGCAACTGGTTGCCGAAACGACCCTGCACGCCAAGGTCATACGACTGGTTGAGGCTGGCGCGCTCGTTGAAGACCTCGCGGATGCCCTCGAATGACAGTGCGACCAGAAGGCCAACCACCGCCGCCATCACGATGAGCAGCGAAAAGCCGATGACGCGGCCACGTTGTGCCTTGGTTGATGCCGTGATGAAGGTCAGCGCAAACAGGATCAGCGTCGCGCCTATCAGGTTGCCCCATGCCCCGCGCGAGAAGGACAGGAAGATGCCAAAAATCGGAATGCTCATCAGAATGATGCCGCCGATGAGGCTCATCCGCTTGAGCAGAACCGCCTGGATCACGAAGATGATGGGCAGCACCAGATAAGGCCCATAGACGTTCGGGTCCTTGAAGGTGCCCGAGGCGCGTCCATAGAGCGTGAGATACTGGCCGAGGCCGCCAACATTGAAATAGCCGATGATGCCCGCTGTCGCCGCCAGCCAGGCCGACGCGATCAGGCCCCGGCGCATGGTGTTGAGCCGCGCTTCTGCATCATCTGACATCAGTGCCGCGAACAGGAACGATGTGAACATCAGGTAGATGCCGACCGCGATGAAGCGCACCGAGGCCGGCTCGTCCATGAACGGGATCAGCGAAAAGATGCCACCGATGTTGAAGATCAGCAGCAGCGCCATCAGCGGGATGATCTTGGCATTGATGCGCAGACCGGTGATCAGGAAAATGAAAACCGTGACGAGGAACATCACCTCATACGGCGAGGGCTCGATCAGCGCGAAGCAGCCGCAGAATACGAACAACCACAGCACAGAGCGCTGCAGCTTGCCGATTGACAGGCTGTAGTGCCGTGCGGGGCGGGCTTCTGTGCCTCCGTGATCGGCAATTGCGCTCAATACGCATTCTCCGTCTTGAGCAGCGACACCGGCGTCATGATCAGGATGTAGGCGTCGAACAACACTGACCAGTTCTCGATGTAGTAGAGGTCATGCTCGACGCGGCGCTGGATCTTTTCCTCGGTGTCGGTCTCGCCGCGCCAGCCGTTGACTTGCGCCCAGCCGGTTATGCCGGGCTTCACCTTGTGGCGGGCAAAATAGCCATCGACGACCTGATCATAGAGCCGCTCTTCGGCCTTGGCATGGGCCGCGTGCGGGCGCGGACCGACAAGGCTGAGGTTACCCCTGAACACGACGTTGAACAGTTGCGGAAGTTCGTCGAGCGAGGTCTTGCGGATGAAACGGCCCACCTTGGTGACGCGGGGGTCGCCTTTGGTGACGAGTTTGGCTGCATTGGCGTCAGACTGGTCGATATACATCGAGCGGAACTTGAACACCTCGATCATCTCGTTGTTGAAGCCGTAGCGCTTCTGCCGGAAAAAGACCGGCCCCTTCGAGTCGAGCTTGATCGCCAGCGCCGTAATCAGCATCACCGGGGAGAGGGCCAGCAACGCCAGCGCGCCGACGATGCGGTCGAATACGATCTTCACGACCATGTCCCAATCGGCAATCGGCTTGTCGAACACGTCGAGCACCGGCACGGCGCCGATGTACGAGTAGGAATGCGGCCGGAAGCGCAGCTTCGACATGTGCGCCGAAAGCCGGATGTCGATGGGCAGTACCCAAAGCTTGCGCAGCATGTGCAGCAGGCGCTGCTCAGCTGAAATGGGCAGGGTGAAGATCACCAGATCAAGATGCGTGCGGCGGGCGAACTCCACGAGGTCATCGACGGTGCCAAGCTTGGGATAGCCGCCCACGGTATCGGGCGACCGGTCATCGTTGCGGTCATCGAAGACACCGACGATGCGCACGCCGGATTCGCGCTGTGCTTCCAGTGCCTGGATAAGCCCGATCCCGGCTTCGCCACCGCCGACGATGGCCGTGCGGCGTTCGAGCCGGCCTTTGCGGGTGAGGTTGCGGAGGGCGAGCGAGAACCCGATTCGCGATGCGAAAAGCGTGGCGAGACCACCGACATACCAACTGACAAGCCACACGCGGGAGATCGTCTCGCCGACCTTGAGCAGAAAGAAGGCAGCCAGCGCGATGAGGAACAACGCCGTCCAGCCCGCCAGGATGCGAATACTCTGTGGAGCGAAGGAACGCATCGCGCCGACGTGATAAAGATGCAGAGCCTGAAAAATGGCCACGGTGCTGACGGACATCAGCGGAATGGCAACGGCGTAAGGATCGGTATAGTCCACGACTGGCAGCACATAGAACAGGAACACGGCGAGGCCGATGACGCCCACGATCACCATGTCGAAAAGGCGAGCGAAGCCCTCGACCATGACAGGCGACATGCTTTTCTCGAAGGGCATTGCTGCGATGCGCTCGGCCAACGGCGGCAATGAGCCCTGCGCCGATGACACGGCAGCAATGCCGCCTTTCCCGGGAGCCGCGTCGCCTGACGCTTTCATGATATCGCGCACATCAAAAGTAGACATGGTCTTCACCTGGTTCAGTCAAAGGCTATCATGATCACAGCCAACAATTCGCTAGCACACAGTTCTCGCCGAAGACTTAAGGTTCAGTCATGTTTGCTGCCTGCGCGCGGCACTGATAGCGTCGCGATAACCGGCGATGGCCCCCGCGATCATCTGGTCAAGCGTGAAATGCGTGCGAACGAAGCCGGCGAGTTCGACGGCTTCGGCCTTCAGGTCGAGATCTGTCTTTGCCAGCGCTGTCTGCATCGCGCTGCTAAGCTTGTGGGGATCATTTGGTGGAATAAGCTTGGCTGCATGCTCCGGCCCGTAGATTTCCGGAATGCCTCCGACGTCGGTCGAGACAAGCGGTTGCGCTGCCGCAGCGGCTTCGAGGATCACATATGGCAGCGATTCGGCCCGCGAGGGCACCACCATGATCCGGCCGCGTGAGAGCGCAGCCCTGATCGGGCCTGGAGGAGCCCAGGTGATCTGTGCCGCTACGCCCCTGGCGTCAGCCATCTCTTTGAGCAAGTCCTCGTCCGGCCCTGATCCGACCATCAGCAGCGTCGGTTTCATGTCATCATGGGTTTTCAGCAGTGCGAGTGCTTCGATCAGCGTGTCGATGCCTTTCGCAGAGCGCAGTTCGCCAAGGTAGACGAGGTCGAAATCTGCTTCCGAGTTGTCGATGGGAATGAACTCGTCATCTGCCACGCCGTTCAGAACGATCCGGTGATCGGTTTTGGGCTTGCGACCGATATAGGCTTCAAAACGCCCCAGGATGAACCGGCTTTCGAATGTGAACATGTTGGTGGCAGGTTCGAGGAAGCGTTCGACGCCCATGTAGATGCGGTGCTCCAGGCTGCCGGGCTTGTAGTTGAAGCTGCCGCCATGCGGCGTGTAGGCGGTGATATAGTTGCGCTTGCCGCCGAACAACGCCGGAAGCCGCCCGTAGAGCCCGCCCTTCGAGCCATGGGTGTGCACGACGTCTGGCGCGAGTTCAGGGCGTTTGCGGACAAACGCCATCTGAGCCTTCATGTCGGTCAGATTAGGGTAGCGTGACATCGGCACGCGCGTCACCCCAAGTGCCAGCTTCGGCTGCAACTCGGCAAGGACTGCATCGGCACGCGCGCCGCCGGTCGTTGAATCACAGAAAATGCCGACATCATGGCCCAGGGCAATCTGGCCGCGAGTGAGGTCGATGACATTGCGAAAAAGGCCTCCGAGAGGAGCCCTGAAGACATGCAGGATGCGAAGACGCTTTTCAGCAGACATCGGTGCGGTTCTCGTCAGTGCGGCGCGCCGCTATCAGAACCAGCGCTCGCGGATCGTGATCGTGTCGCCTGGCAGCACGGGCTGGCTCAGCGGCACCTTGCCAGTGACGATCTCGCCATTCACTTCGCGGGAGATGATCGCGACATGCCTGTCCCCACGCGGCGTGAAGCCGCCAGCGATGGCGACAGCCGTCTGCACAGTCATGCCGTTGACAAACGGGAACTGGCCCGAGGCCGTCACCTCGCCAAGAATGAAGAATGGCCGGTAGGCGTCAACCTCCACCGATACCTTGGGCTCTCGCAGGAAGCCGCCACGCAGACGACCTTCGATCTGGCGTTCGAGCTGGCCTGTGGTGCGGCCCGTTGCATCGATCGCACCAATCAGCGGCATCGAAATACGTCCCTGGCTATCGACCGCGTAGACATTCGACAGGTTATCCTGCCCGAAGACAATGACCCGCAACCGGTCGCCAGTGGCGAGTTGATAGGGCACGCGGCCTTCATGGGTGCTCGCAAATTCACCGGCGTATTCATAACGCGGCGCACATGCACCAAGCGCTAGGCCGGAGACGACAGCAGCCAGGATCAGTTGGCGGGGCATGGGACGACACCATTGGGCTTACACAACATGCACCGGAAACTAGATTGTTAAGGTTAATAAAATGTCTCCCACGGCGTCGAATGCTCGCTCCGATCTGGTGCACATACTGGTTGATGCTTCGGTTTCTTAACCCAACATCAACCTTAATCAGTCGTAATCGCGACAGTGAAATCCTTGAGTCTTGAGTGGAAGCGCCATGACCCCCGTCGAAGCGTCCCAATCGCGTTATCGCAGTCCTTCGCCCGCCGACAGCGGCGGCGAGGGCATGCTCGATCTCAATTCGCTGTGGCGCGCCATCGCGGCCAACAAGTTCTGGATCATCATCCCGACACTGATCGCGCTGATCACGTCGTTTCTGATCGTGCATCTGATTTCGCCGCGTTACACCGGCGAAGCGCGCATCCTGCTCGAAAGCCGCGACGGGTTTTACACGCGCCCGCAAGGCGACCGGGATGTCGGCGGTGACCGCATCGACCAGGAAGCTGTCACGAGCCAGGTGCAAGTCGTGATGTCGCGAGATTTGGCCCGCGAAGCGATCCGTCGGCTCAAGCTGGTCGGGAATTCGGAGTTTGATTCGGGTGCCGGCATTTTCGGCAGCATCGAGCAGTTCCTGGTGAAGATCGGTCTGTCGCGCAATCCTGCTGACCGCACCCCCGAGGATCGCGTGCTGGAAAAGTACTACGATAATCTCCTGGTGTTTCCGGTCGCGCGTTCTCGCATCGTCGCGATTGAATTCCAGTCCAGGGACGCTGAACTTGCTGCGAGGGCTGCCAATACAATCGCGGCGGTTTATCTGGAATCACAGGAATCGGCCAAGAAGGACACCGCACGCGGTGCGTCCACTTGGCTTGGTGGCGCGATCGCGCCGCTGCGCCAGCGTGTTCAGGAAGCCGAAGGCAAGGTCGAGGAATTTCGTGCCCGTTCCGGCCTGCTGATTGGTGCCAACAACACCACCATCACCCAACAGCAACTGGCCGACCTGTCGCAGCAGCTGTCAAGCGCCCGCGCCGTGCAGTCCGATGCCCAGGCCAAGGCCCGCATCCTGCGTGATGCCATCCGGGCAGGACGCACGTTCGAGGTGCCTGATGTTGCCAACAACGAAGGCGTCCGCCGCCTGATCGAACAGCGCGGTACGCTGCGGGCGCAGATCGCACTGGAATCACGCTCGCTGCTGCCCGAGCATCCCCGCATCAAGGAATTGACTGCGCAGATTTCGGATCTTGAAAACCAGATCCGCTCTGCTGCCGAGCGCACTGTTCGCACCCTCGAGAACGAGGCGCGCATTGCAGGGTCTCGCGTCGAGACGGTGGCCGCCACGATCGAGGCGCAGAAGCGCATGGTTGGGGACGCGAATGAAAGCGAAGTTCAGTTGCGCGCCCTCGAGCGTGATGCCAAGACCCAACGCGATCAGCTTGAGCAGTTCCTCAGTCGGCAGCGCGAAGCTCTTGCACGCGATGCGGAGAATGCCGCACCCGCAGATGCGCGCGTCGTCTCGCGCGCCATCACGCCGTTGACCCCGAGCTTCCCCAAGAAGGTGCCGACGGTGGCGGTAGTGACGCTTGCGACATTCTTTGTGGCACTCGCCACGGTTGTCTCCCGCGAGCTTCTGTCAGGGCGTGCGGTGCAACCCGTTGCCCCGGCCGCTCCTGTGCCGCAGCCTCAGCCGATCCAGCCCGGAACGGCACGCTTCTCGAACGGCATGCGTGCCTCGCGAGGCTTTGATGCCGAAACAGACGCGCGTGCGGACGTCGAAGAGGAGGTTGCAGACTTCGACGCTGCCGTTTCCGGCGAGGATAGCGCCCGTGATGCGCGCCGTGCCCGCGTCGCCGGGCTGATCACCCATGCGGGGCGTCTGACACACCTGCGCCTCATGATGCAGGACGCCGGAAGTTGGGCTGACCAGCTGTCGTCATGCGTGCGCCAGCGCACCGAAGGCAAGGGCTCTCGTCTCATGGTGCTCGATGCGGGCACGCGCGCGGGCTCGGCCCGGTTGCTGGGGGCCGAACTTGCCGAAGATGCACCGACCTTGCTGATCGATCTGAGTGCAGGGGAGCGTTCCCGCATGGCCGGCATGTCGGAACTTCTGTCCGGCGATGCCAGTTTTGCCGACATCATCGACCGCGATCCGCAAAGCCGCTTGCATGTCATCACCGCGGGCAAAGCTGGTCGCGAGGCCGTGATTGCGGCTGATGAACTGCTTGACCTGGCGCTCGATGCCTTGTGCGATGCTTATGCGCATGTGTTGATCGAGGTCTCGACCCGCGACATCCACCGCTTTCATGGCGCGTTGATGCCCGTGGTCGATGGCGCGCTGGTGCTCGCCGATCAGTTGTCCAACGGCCACGCCGTCGAGACAGCTTATCGCCTGAGCGAGGGCAACGACCTGCCTGTCACGATCAGCGTGTTTCAGGATGAGGCGCTGGAGCTCAATCTGCCTGAGCGCTCGAAGGTTGAGGCTTGATTGGTTGCCGCATGCGACCAATCCGCATCATCATCGAGTAGAGCAGGGGCGATTTCTTGATCGCCCCTTTCGCTTTCTGGGCAAGGCGTGACAGGTCAACTGCCAGCCGACCGCGAGCGCTCATGGCAACAAAGCTGTCCACGAGGTCTTCTGTCTCGTTGCAGATCGTGGCCTTGTAGCGCGCTTCGCCAACGCCGAGATCGAACACCTTCATGCCTGAGCGGCATTCGCGGCGGATCAGCTCAACCAGCAGGATTTCGCCAGGGCTGACCTTCATGATCTTCGGGTCAGGCTCGAACGACGTCGCCATGCCGGTGAAGCGCCCTTGCGCCCGCGCTCCGACATACGTCGCAACCAGCGTCCCGTTGAGTTCAAGCGCCGCGAGGCACAGCGCTTCGCGTCCGCCATCAAGCCCGCTGGCCACGCGCAGGAAGCGCTTGAGCCCCGGTTCGGCAAATACGTCGGGAACACCCATCTCGGCAAAGCGCATGGTTTTCTGGCGCAGGAATGCTTCGAGGATGCGCTCCTTTTGCTCCGGTGTTTCCGCCACGAACATCTGCGAAGGCCCAAGCTCGGCAAAGCGCGCCCGCTTGTTCTTGTGCTTCTTGCGCGCGTGCGAACTCATCGAATTTTGCAAGGTCGCATCGCAATCAGCCAGGAGCGGCAGCTTGTAGGCCTGGCTCGGGCTTGGCTGCGCGTTCAGGAGGGCGAACGGGTTGGCGATGCCATCCCAGATGAGTGGCTGATAGTGCAGGATGAACGCATCGACCCGGCCAATGGCGGCGGCAGTCAGCGCGAGCAATTGACGGGCGCCGGAAGCATCGAGCCCCGCCATGAAACCACGATCAAACACGCCCATGTGGAAATTGGCGTGCTTGCCGCCAATGAATGACACGGTCCGCATGCCACGCGACGTGCGCACCGCAAACGGCAGGACAGCCAGCGGCTTGCCGGTTGGAGAGGTGACGGTGATGATCGCGGGCTCGGCCCGATCAGAGGCAAGGGCATTGCGGCTGTAGGCAGCGACCCAGTCGAAACACTGATAAGGCGTGATCGCGCCGATCGTCTCAAGCTGCCGCCAGCCTGCTTCGGCAGCCTCGAGACTGACCAGATCGATCTGCCAGACAGGCGCAGCTTCGCGCACTGCATCACGTATGACAGCGCCCGGCTCCCGTTCAGCGATCGCACTCATGATCCGTCCATTTTCCCGAAACGCCTTAACTCCATGTTGGATGGAACAGGATTATGAGGTGACAGGTCAATTGATTTGCCCATTCACGCTGAACACTTTGACAACGCGAGCCGGCTGATGAAACTGCGCCACATGGCCTTCGCCAGCGCCTTCAAGGCGATCACGCTGACGGGCGCGCACCGTTGGGCGAGAAGCCTCGGACAGGGCACCGGAGCCGTGCTGATGCTGCATCATGTGCGGCCATGGGTTGCAGAGGACTTCGCACCCAACCGCCTGCTTGAGGTCACGCCGGGCTGGCTCGACCAGACGCTGACGCTGGTTCGCGCCGAAGGCTATGACATCGTCGACATGGACGAAATGGCCGCGCGCATTGCTGGCCCGAAGCGCGACCGTTTTGCTGTTGCGCTGACCTTTGATGACGGCTTCCGCGACAACCTGGACCATGCCTTGCCGGTGCTGAAACGACATGATGCGCCGTGGACAATGCATGTCACCACCGGCTTCGCCGATGCGAGCGCTTCGCTCTGGTGGATCGCGTTCGAGGAGGCAATCCGTGTTCTGCCGAAGGTCACGCTCGTTGTCGGCGGGCGTATCCATGACGTCGACACGCGCGAAGTCGCTGGCAAGCAGGCGGCCTTCAACGACATCTACTGGGCGCTGCGGGCGCGGCCCGAAGCGGAACTGCGCGCCGGTGTGGACCGACTTTGCGCCGAGGCCGGCATCGATCAGTTGGCCCTGACCAGATCGCTTTGCCTCGATTGGGACGATTTGCGCGAACTTGCGCGCGAGCCATCGCTCACTGTCGGCGCGCACACGCTGACCCACCCGATGCTGGCCAAACATCCGCTGCATGTGGCACAGCCCGAAATCGTGGAAGCGAAGTATCGCATCGAATTCGAGCTTGGCCGCGCCGTCCACCATCTGGCTTATCCGGTGGGCGATCCGCTTTCTGCCGGCCAACGCGAATTCAATCTGGCGCGTGATGCAGGGTTCCGGACAGCAGTGACGACCCGGCCAGGACATGTTTTCAACGAGCATGCCGCCCACCTGTATGCGCTGCCGCGCCTGTCACTTAACGGGTTTCACCAGAACACGGCCGCATTGAAGGCCATGCTCTCCGGATTGCCGTTTTACGCGCTCAACCGTGGCAAAAAGCTCAACGTGGCATGAAACCTAACGTGGCTTGAAACCTAACGTGGAATCACCGGCGGCGGTATTTCGCCCGGGTCAGGCCGCTCCATCCATTTGATCAGCGGCATCAGCGGCACAACCCAGAACAGACCGAGGAAGCAGTACCACAGCGTCTTCCAGAACGTGCCTGCCTCGGTGATCCGCCCCTGCGACAGCGCCATCGCCATCAGCGCATAAACACAGACGAACACCAGCATCACAACTGCGCCGATCAGCTTGCGGGTCCGTTTGCGCATGGGAGTTTTCCTGTGTTGCGTGCCCGTCATGCCATAAGGCTTTGCGCTGATGGCGACAAATGTCCCGATTGCCGCAGGCACAATCAAGCTGCGCGCAAACGCGCATTGAGCTTGGCAGGGGACAGCGCTAAACCGCCTGCCATGACAACCGCGACCTATAACTCGGCAACGTCCGACATCACCACCACGATGGCTCAAGTACGAACCTGGCTTGCCGTGATGGCTGTGCTCGTCTTCGCCATGGTGCTGATCGGAGGCGCAACGCGGCTTACCGACTCGGGCCTGTCGATCACCCAGTGGATGCCGTTGCAGGGTGCGATCCCGCCATTGAATGATGCGGCATGGGCGATCGAGTTCGAGAAGTATCGCCAGATCCCGCAATACCAGCTGATGAACAAGGGTATGAGCCTTGCCGAGTTCAAGTTCATCTATTGGTGGGAGTGGGGCCATCGCCAGTTTGGCCGCTTTATCGGCTTCGCCTGGTTCTTGCCGCTGCTCTGGTTTGCCTGGAAGGGCGTGGTGCGTGGCAAGCTGTTCTGGCAGCTGGCCTTCATTGGCGCGATGGGCGGGATGCAGGCAGGAATCGGCTGGATCATGGTGCATTCGGGCCTGCAGCCCGGCATGGTCTCGGTCGCGCCCATCAAGCTGACGCTGCATTTGACGCTCGCCTGCATCATCTTTACGGCCATCGCCTGGATGTGGTCGGCGTTGGGCGAGCGCGCTGCGGTTGTGCCACGGCGTGTCAGCCTTGGCGCCAGGTTCATGCTCGGTGGCCTCTTGGCGCAGATCGCTCTTGGCGGGCTGGTTGCCGGGCTTGATGCGGGGCTGGCCTTCAACACATGGCCGCTGATGGATGGTGGCTTTGCCCCGTCATTTTCCACACTTTTCGCGCAGACGCCGGCTTTGCAGAATTTCGCCGCCAATGTGGCGCTGGTGCAATTCAATCACCGCACCGGCGCTTACATGCTGCTGGTGCTGGCGCTGTGGCATGTGCTATCAGTCCGATGCCTTGCGCCGGGTTCGGATGCCGCATTCCGTGCGCACCTGCTGGCCGGGCTGGTACTTTGCCAGGCCGCGCTGGGTATTGTGACGCTGCTCTTGCAAGTGCCGCTTTGGGCAGGCCTCGCCCATCAGGGCTTCGCTGTGCTGATGCTAGGGTTCGCGGCGCGGCACGCAGAGCAGACGCGTCAAGCTGCCAGCGCTTGATCCCAATCGGCGG
>JBOFFB010000657.1:0-1812 GCA_051648385.1 Allobosea sp. | reverse complement strand
CAGTGGAAGCGGGATTTGCCGAGCAGCTTGAACTCGCCAAGACGCTCATTCGTTTTCCATCGCAGCGCGGGGCTGAACACGCTGTGCAGGACTTCATGTTTCGCGAGATGAAGCGGCGCGGGCTGACGATGGATCGTTTCGCGATGGACCATGACGCCATATCGCGCCATCCGGGCGGCGGGCCGATCTCGCCGGAACATTCCAACGCGCCGATCGTGGTCGGCATCCACCGCCCGCGCGATGAAATCGGCCGCTCTCTGATCCTGCAAGGCCATGTCGATGTCGTGCCGACCGGGCCTGCCGACATGTGGACACACCCGCCCTACGAGCCCGCCATCGTCGGTGACTGGCTCCACGGGCGCGGCGGGGCTGACATGAAGGCTGGCCATGCCGCGAACTTTGCCGCGCTCGATGCGTTGACGCGGATCGGCCTCCAGCCCGCCGCCACCGTCTACCTGCAATCGGTGGTCGAGGAGGAATCCACCGGTAATGGCGCACTGATGACCCATCTGCGCGGTTACACCGCCGATGCGGTGCTGATCCCGGAGCCGGAGGAGGAAAAGCTGGTGCGCGCCAATGCCGGCGTGCTCTGGTTCGAAATCGAGGTGCGCGGCCAGCCAGTGCACGTGCGCGAGATGGGGCAAGGCGCGAATGCCATCGATGCGGCCTATCGCGTCATCGCGGATCTGAGGCGGCTCGAAGCCGAGGTCAATGCCCGCAAGGCTGGCGTCGCACATTTCGAGAACGAGGCCCACCCGATCAACCTTAACATCGGCAAGATCGAGGGCGGCGACTGGGGCTCGTCAGTGCCATGCTGGTGCACGGTGCAGTGCCGTTTCGCGCTCTATCCCGGCACCAGCGCCAAGGAGGCCGCCCGAGAGGTCGAGGCCTGGGTGACGGCCTTCGCGCGGCAAGATAGCTACCTCGCCAACAACCCGCCGCGCGTCAGCTTCAACGGCTTCATGGCCGAGGGCTATGTGCTGGAGCCGGGTTCCGAGGCCGAGGCCGTGCTCGGCCGCGCCCATCTGGCGGCGACAGGCCAGCCGCTTCAAACCTTCATGACGCCGGCCTATCTCGATACCCGCGTCTATGCGCTCTATGACAAGATTCCTGCGCTCTGCTATGGCCCGATTTCGCGTAATATCCACGGCTTCGACGAAGTGGTCAGCATCGCCTCGCTGAAACGCATCACGACCGCGATGGCCCTGTTCGTGGCCGAATGGTGCGGTGTGGAGGAGCGGCGCGAGGAGTGAAGCCGTGTCAGTCGCGCGTAAAATTGTCTAACATGGCGAAAAGCTTGCGCTCATCATCCTCGACGTCTTCGTTTCCCGTGAAGACGCTGTACTCGAAATGATCCTCGAAGAAATCGACTTCAATGCGCGCGCCAAGCAGAGTCAGCGTGACCATCACGCTATTAGGCCTGTCTTGCGCTAAGTCAAAATGAATTTTCCGGGCTTTGAGGTGGTTGGTAAACGTAAGAAGCCGCCTCAGGCCGTCCATAGGTTCAGTGATCATTTCTGGAAGCGCTCCCTACCCAGTATCTTCAAGCACTTTCGCGCTGCCGCGTCGCCACCTCTGGCTAACTTCATTACGTCTCCGATCAGCATGTTTTCAAACTGGCCGGGTATTTCGCGTCGAACTTGGCCACGGCAAAATGCCGATGCAAAGGCACTCGCAGTCATTTCCCGTTGCTCGCTGTCAAACCCGCCGGCGACATCAAACCGACCATCATCAATCGTGTCGCCACCGCCGTCACCGCTTCCCCACTGTCCACCACCCGTCTGTCCAGCAGGCACGCGCGGCTGGTCGGGA
>JBOFFB010000656.1:0-3379 GCA_051648385.1 Allobosea sp. | reverse complement strand
TTCGTCAAGGTGCTGGCGGATGCCGCCACCGACCGCGTGCTCGGCGTGCACATCATCGGCCCGAACGCAGGCGATCTCATCCACGAATGCGCCGTGCTGATGGAATTCGGCGGCTCATCCGAAGATCTCGCCCGCACCTGCCACGCCCACCCGACATTGTCCGAAGCGGTCAAGGAAGCCGCGCTAGCGGTGGAAAAACGCGCGCTGCATATGTGAGCAATCGCGGCAACTCTTCAATCACCAAATCCCACCGCATGGGGTGACAGCTGGTGCAAGCTCTGGCTATTGTAACGTTATGCCTAACTCAGCCCAGATTGCCGACAATATCCTGACAGCGCTGTCCAACCGGCAGCAGATTGCGCCACTGACGGGCTGCATCGATGGCTTCGACGCCACACAGGCCTACCGCGTCTCGCGCGCTGTCACGGCGCGTCGCGTGGCCCAAGGTGAGAAGGTGGTGGGCCGCAAGATCGGTTTCACCAACTCCGCCATCTGGGCGCAATACAATGTCAACGCGCCGATCTATGGCCCGATGTATGACAGCACCGTCAGTCATGTGCAGGGCATGATCGGTGATGTGACGCTGGCCGCGTATCTCGAACCGAAAATCGAGCCGGAGATCGTGCTGAAACTTGGGGCTGCACCGGAAGCTGGCATGGACGAGATGGAGCTGATGGGCTGCATCAGCGCTATCGGGCACGGTTTCGAGATTGTCCAATCGCTCTACCCTGCCTGGGTCTTCAAGGCCCCTGACGCCATGGCCGGGCTTGGCATGCATGCCGGGCTGCTGGTCGGGCCGTTTGCGGACGTCGCACCGTCTGATCACGCGCTCTGGCATGAGCGCCTGCAGGGTTTCGGCGTGCGCCTCGTCTGCGATGGTAGCGAAATGGCTGCCGGTCATGGCCGCAATTTGCTTGGCGGCCCGGTCTCGGCGCTGCGCCATCTGGTCGAGGTTTTGAGCCATGATCCGGAAGCCAGCCCGCTTCAGGCAGGCGAGATCATTACCACCGGCACGCTGACGGCGGCCTTCCCGGTCAGGTCGGGCGAGCGCTGGACGACGGTGCTGGATGGCATCGCGCTGCCGGGAATGGATGTGACGTTGGTGTGAAGTCGTCATCGCGAGCGCAGCGAAGCGATCCAGAGTGCGGCATGGCAAAGTCTGGATTGCTTCGCTGCGCTCGCAATGACAATGCCTCAGCCCGTGTTGCGCCGTGTCAGAAAGTCGCCGATCCGCTCCAGAGCCTTCTCGATATTCGGCAGCGAGTTGGCGTAGCTTAGCCGGATGTAGCCTTCTCCGAAGACGCCGAAATCTGGCCCGCCGATGATGGCGACGCCTGCGTCTTCCAGCAGCGCCGAGGCCAGCGGCTTGGCTTTCCAGCCGGTCTTTGAAATGTTGGGGAAGGCATAGAACGCCCCTTTGGGCGCGATGCAGCTGACGCCCGGCAGCTTGTTGAGGCCTGCGACCACCTCGCCGCGGCGGCGGTCGAACTCCGCTGCCATGGTGTGCACGGCATCCTGCGGGCCTTCGAGTGCGGCAAGGCCTGCCCATTGCGCAGCTGCGTTGACGCACGAATAGGAATTGACCGCGAGCTTGCGGGCCGCGTCGTAAAGCGGCTTCGGCCAGACCGACCAGCCCATGCGCCAGCCTGTCATGGCATACGTCTTCGACCAGCCATTGAGCAGGATCAGCCGGTCGCGGATTTCGGGGTACGACATCAGCGACACATGCGCCATGCCGTCATAGACCTGCGCGTCGTAGATTTCGTCCGACATGATGGCCACATCGGGCCATCTCGCGAGGCCCGCCACCAGCTTGTCGATCTCGGCTTTTGGCGTCACGCCACCGGTCGGGTTGGCCGGCGAATTGACGATGATCAGCCGCGTCTTCGGCGTGATCAGCGACAGCAGTTCCTCGGCCGTGAAGGCAAAGCCGGCCTCTTCGCGGATCGGCACCGGGATGGGTGTCGCGCCGGTGAACTCGATCATCGAGCGATAAATCGGGAAGCCCGGATCAGGATACATGATCTCCGCGCCCGGTTCGCCGAACATCAGGATCGCCATGTGCATGGTGACCTTGCCGCCCGGCACGATCAGCACCCGTTCGGGGTCGACCTCGGCACCCGTGGTCCGGTGGATATAAGCGGACACCGCTTCGCGTAGCGGCAGGATGCCAGTGGCTGGAGTGTAACCGTGGGCGCCATCACGCAGCGCCTTGATGGCGGCTTCGACGATGTGCGGCGGCGTCGGGAAATCAGGCTGGCCGATGCCGAGATTGATGATGTCCTTGCCCGAACGCTGCAACTCGGTGGCGCGGGCGAGAACCGCAAAGGCGTTCTCCTCGCCAATGCGGGCAAATTTGTCGACCAGATGCAGGGTCATGGGGGCGTCCTTGGGTGTCTGGCCCGCTGCAAGCGGACTGGTTTGTTGCAGAATGCCGGCACGCGCTGTTGAGCACAAACCAGCAGCATTTGCAGCTAGTTTGTCACCTTTGACTGGTCCTGCGGGCCTACGACTTGCCGGAAAAGGCCAGGAGCCGCGATCAGCGCTCCGATGCTGATTGCGCCGAGACCGGGAGCCGCCATGATGATGCCGCCAATACCCACAAGCCAGCGCTCCCAGGCGCTCATGGGCCTGCGCACAAAGCCCGTGAAGGCAGCTGACAACAGCACGACCGATATTGCGCACGAGATCGTCGCCATCCAGAAACTGACCCAGGAGAAATCCTTGACCATGATCAGCATCGAGGGTGTGAATGCGAACACAAACGGCACAAGTGCCTTGCCGAGCGCAAGCCTGAACGCGGTGTTGCCGGTCTTGAACGGGTCCGCCCCAGCCATCGAAGCACCGGCATAGGCGGCCAGAGCCACAGGCGGCGTCACATCGGCCAACACGCCGTAATAAAACACGAAGAAATGCGCGACCAATGGCGGCAAATCCAGCATGACGAGCGCAGGCGCTGCCACCGTGACCATGATGATGTAGGTGGGTGTCGTCGGCACGCCGCAGCCTAGCAGGATGCAAACGATGGCTGTGAAGAGCAGCGTGAAAAAAAGCTTCACGCCATTTGCTGTGAGAAATGGCAAGATGCCGTGGATCAACACGGCAAGATCGCCAGCCGCCCCGGTAACGATGTTCGAGATCTTGAAGCCCACGCCGGTCAGCGTCACCACGCCGACGATGATGCCGACGGTCGCAGCCGCAGCCCCGACGGATATCGCATATTTCGCACCGAGCACGAGTGCATCGATCATGTCGGCCAGCCGCGCCTTGCCTTCGCCTGACCGGAGGCCCTCGAAGACGCTGATGGCCACACATCCGCCGATGATCAGGGCTGTCAGCCAGCCGGTCATCAGCCCGCCGGTCGGTGCGCCGATCACAA
>JBOFFB010000655.1:0-2096 GCA_051648385.1 Allobosea sp. | reverse complement strand
GAGACGGCAAGTATGATGAAGGCACCGGCGAAGGCGAAGGTCATTTCGAGTGTCATGGGCCAATCCGGCTGGTGGTCTCTGCCGTGATCGTCGCCTCGGCAGGCGCGAAATTCAACTCAAGAAATATGTGCTTTGATGTCGCATGGACGCAAACCGATTCTACGCCGTCATGATCGGGCTTGACCCGTCCATCCACGTCTTTCTGGATGGCGGTGTTGGCAAAACGTGGATGGTCGGGTCAAGCCCGACCATGACGGGGCGGTGGGCTATTGGACTGCCCGCTTCCAGCCGAACCGCTCGAAGTAGTTCCGTTTGTTGGCATGCCAGATAATGATGCCGAGGCCGATGATGCAGGGTATCGACCAGGCGATGGGGTTGAGCGCGTGCTGCGGCGCATAGCGCACGGCGCCGAAGGCCAGGAAGGCGGTGTAGCAGGAGATGCCCGCCCCGACGCCAGCCTTCAGGTGCTCGATCAGGTAGTCCATGCGCGGCGGCGCGGGTTTGTAGATAAACCAGAGGTTGGTGCCCGCCGCCGCAAAGCCGATGAACGGCATGGCGATCATCAGCGGCTGGCCGATCATGATCCCAAGCACGAGGCAGTTCAGCGCGCTGGCGATGGTGATGAGCTGCATGCCCACATGCAGCGGGGCGCGATTGGCCGCGTGCTCAAACTTGTTCTTGACGACGGTGAGCGAATGCCAGGCAAGGCTGGCGGTGAGGATGCCGAGATACAGCATCATCCAGCCGAAAATGCCCCGGACCAGGCCAGCGTCCGTCTGTTTCGGGTGGGTTCCAAGCGGGTCAATCAGTGTGCAGGCGGCCATGCCGGCGGCGAGCACGCCGTTGACGAGCATGGCCCAGGCAAACCAGCGGCCCCAGCGCTTGTGGTTGACGCCGCCCTTGCGCCCGATCACTGGCACCCAGAAGGCCACGAGGCCGAACGCGCCCACCACGATGTGGACCAACACAAGATGTTCGAAAAGCCAATGGATCACGGCGTTTCCCCGAACACCTGTTGCCGATGGGTGCAGATTAGCGAGCGGCACCCTATATGTCATATGAAATTGACAGCCCATCCGGCTGCAAGAACAGACGCGGCAAGAGGAAACACGTCATGGTGCAGGCAATCTGGAAGGGGATCGTGATCGCGGATTCAAGCGACACGGTCGTGATTGAAAACAACCACTATTTTCCGGTCGAGGGCCTGAAGAAGGAGTTTTTCAAGCCAAGCAGCACCACTTCCGTCTGTGGCTGGAAGGGCACCGCTCACTATCAGTCGATTATTGTCGACGGTGCCGAGAACACCGACGCCGCGTGGTATTATCCGGATCCCAAGAACGCCGCCAACGCCATCAAGGGCCACATCGCCTTCTGGAAGGGCGTCGAGGTCAAGTAAGGCGGTCTCATCCCCGTGTGCGACGCCTGATAGTGTGGTTGATCTTTGCATGCCTGATCACGCGTGCGCCCACTTAAACAGGCTGCAACAAACTGCTATGGCCCTGTCTGACAGAGCGAACCAAACCGCCAACACCCGAGGACGCCATGAAGCTCAATGACCCGACCCTGCTGAAGTCCCAGTCCTACATCAACGGCCAATGGGTCGGCGAGGGCACTGAACCGGTCAACAACCCTGCCACAGGCGAGCTGATCGGCAAGGTGCCTCACCATGGTGCCAGGGAAGCCGAGGCGGCGGTCGATGCCGCTGGTGCGGCTTTCAAGCTCTGGTCGAAGAAACTGGCCAAGGAGCGCTGCAATATCCTCAAGAAGTGGTTCGATCTGATCGTCGCCAATGCCGATGATCTCGCCATCATCATGACCACCGAGCAGGGCAAGCCGCTTTATGAGGCCAAGGGCGAGGTGATCTACGCCGCGTCCTTCGTCGAGTACTATGCCGAGGAAGCCAAGCGCATCTATGGCGAGACGATCCCGTCGCCATTTCCGAATGCTCGCGTGATGATTACGCGCCAGCCTGTCGGCGTCATCGCTGCCATCACGCCATGGAATTTCCCTGCCGCGATGATCACCCGCAAGGTCTCGCCAGCCCTCGCCGCAGGCTGCACCGCCGTGATCAAGCCTGCGCCCGAAACCCCGCTGAC
>JBOFFB010000654.1:0-11498 GCA_051648385.1 Allobosea sp. | reverse complement strand
TCGAGATGTGTTCATCAATCTTGCTTGCCATAGCCCGAAGCATCGGACCAAGTTCCGCAATAGCTTGGCTCTCAACTGCACGGTAAGATGCGCTATCGTTCGTGTTGTTCACAATGCAATTTAGATGAAATGCGTTATTGACGTGGTCATGCCCTTCGCCAAACTCAGCACTGATCATGAAGCTGACTTCGAAATGTGCTGGCACCGCATCCGTGCCCATGTTGTTAATCGTTACATTCCCTTCCTTTTTGGTAGTCGTTGGGATCGCATCGACTTGGCGTATGAACTGAATTTCCCCATTCGTTATTCTGAATTTTGTCAAGTTGACCATGGAATGTGCCTCTGTTTCGCAAACATAATACCCGTGCCGAGGCAGGATAGCGACATCTCAAAGACAGAAATGACGTAGGTGAGAGCCCAATGCACAGGAAAGCGAGCGGTCTTGCCAACCAGCACACAACACTGCTACACAATCCCTCTACAGCATCCAAATTAGATCAATGATTTCAGTGTACTGGACGGGCAAGAGCAGTTTTCAATCCTCTCCGCCGGCACCATAAACTTCGGCAATGTGTGGCGACGACGCAGGCCTGCTACAGGACACTTGGCGAGCGGAGCCGCGGGATCTGTTTAGGCATCCTGGCGACCGAATACGTCTCACTCGATCGTCACGCTGTTCGGCATCCACGCCGTAAACACACTGATCATCTCCTCGAAGCGCTGAATATCCGGCTGTGTGGTTTCGCGCGAGCTTTGCTTTCAAAGCACCCCGGCACCTGCGAGCCTGCCGGCAAAACCAATCGCCTGGGACCAACCATGACCCTTTGTCGGGCCTTTCTGGACAGCGACAAGGCGCGCGCCTATAGGGTTTTGACATTCGAGATGGAAGACCTTTCATGAAGAGCACTCTAAGGCCCATTCGCGTCGCAGTGATCGGCGGCGGCGCAATGGGGCGGAACCATGCGCGCATCCTCCACACCCTCGACCGCGCTGAACTTGCCGCTGTCGTCGATACCTCCGAAGTGGTGCGCCAGCAGGCTGTAGAGGCATTCGACTGCCCGGTGTTCTCCAATCTGGACGATCTGATCGCACATGGCATCGATGCAGCCGTCGTTGCGGTGCCAACTGTCGAACACCACGCAACATCAACGCGGCTGATCGAGGCGGGCGTTCATTTGCTGGTGGAAAAGCCGATCGCTGCGACGCTGCCAGAAGCACACGACATCATTGCGAAAGCCAAGGCGCGCAATATCGTGCTGACTGTTGGCCATGTCGAACGGTTCAACCCCGCCATCAGGGCGATGCACGAAGCGATCGGCGATGAAGCCATCATCTCCATCGCCATTTCGCGTGTAGGCCCTTTTCCGCCACGCATCAGCGATGTCGGCATCGTGACGGATCTCGGTGTTCATGACATCGACTTGATCCGTTGGCTCGGGCGCTCGGAAATAGTGCAGAACCAGTCACTTCTGACCCGTGCCCGCGGCCTGCATGAGGATATCGCCTTCCTGCAATTCCGGCTTGAAAGCGGCGCGTTGGCGCACATCAACACCAATTGGCTGACACCTTACAAGGAGCGCCGCATCAGCGTTTCCACCCGCACGCGCTTCATTGTCTGCGACATGCTGCTGCGCACGGTCAACGAGTATTCAGGGTTCGCAGCTGACACCACGCCGAACCGTATCAGTCATGGCAGCTTTGTCAGCCACAGCCTGAGCGTGCCATTCGTTGAACCGCTTCGCGCGGAGATCGACAGCTTCCTCGATGCCATCCAGGGCAAGGGCGAAGTCGAGGTCACGGGCCATGATGCTGCCAGGTGTCTCGAAGTGGCACTGGAATGCCTTCAGGCGTAAGGGTGCTCGGTCGTCGACCGAGCTTTTATGCAACACGCAAATGGCTGCGCAAGTTTTCTAGCGCGTGTGCTGGGTAGGCATAAGAAAGCGTCAATCTGCTTGAAGCCGCGCTTTCAGCTCTGCGGGAAAAGGGCCGAGGCGATCCTCGCATAGCGCGGTGTCCATGTACTCCTTCATCTCAACGATCTTGCCGGCCGCAATACGATAATGCAGGCAATAGTCGTTCTGATAAGGACGGCCATCCACTGCGACCATGTCACCTTTGGCTTCGATCATGACCCACTCACCGTCGGCAAGGAACCGCAAGGGCTTGGTCGGATTGCGTTTGCTGATTCGGGAGCTGACATAACCGAAAAAGACATCGAGTACTTTTGCTTTGCCACGCACTGTTTGCGACCATGAACTCGAGCCCATGACGTGCATTACCAGCTCATCATGCAGTGCGTCATAATAGGCCGTGCGATCACCGCTGCCGACAGCCTCGAAAATATCGTGCATCATCTTCTTGTTGGATTCGGCGCTCATCTCAAAAACTCTCCGGTCGGCTTGTGATGATATCGTCTCGTGTGTTTGGGTGTGAATGCTTGATGCGCAGTCTCGCATCAATAAGGCACCAATGCCGAACAACCAACGGATGCCGCTGCAACCGAGACCTCTTCTGCCTTAAAATCTAGATGTGAGGTGGCTGGGGCGCCAGGATTCGAACCTGGGGATGGCGGTACCAAAAACCGCTGCCTTACCGCTTGGCGACGCCCCAACACGGTTGCCGGGTTAGCTGCGCTGAGCTGCGAATGCAACAGGCAATCTCGGTGTCAGTCAGGATTGTCCCGCGTCGGCCACTCATGGAGAGGTGCATCGTTGACTCAAGTGCCGGTGCATATTGTGCCAATGCACAGCAATGATTACTATTCTGATGCTGCCCAGATCCCGTTACGGCGGCCCGCGGGTGCGGTTCAGTCGGAGTGTGGCTCAGCCTGGTAGAGCACTACGTTCGGGACGTAGGGGTCGCAGGTTCAAATCCTGCCACTCCGACCAATCTTGCAATCGCGAGTGTTATCAGCGCCGTGGCTGGCGCTGCTCGCAATTCGAATCAGCGACGGCGGGCCATGCTCCAGCCAGCAGCGACAAGTGCCGTCGCCAGCGCGACCTTGATGATCGAGCCGACGATGAAGGGCTGCACGCCAGCCGCGAAGGCCCGTTCGATGCCCACGCCGGTCACGCCGCTGGCAAGCTGCGCCAGCCATGCCAGCCACGCCATGCCCAGCACAAGGATCAGCCCGTGGGCGAGTGTCATGCCGGCAGCGACACGCAGAAGCGACGCGCCCCGGGTGGCAAATACGCCGGCGATCCAGGCCGCCGGGATGAAGGCCAACAGGAAACCGCCTGTGGTGCCGAGGAAGTAGGCAGGGCCGCCCGCGCCGGGTATGGCGAAGACTGGCAGCCCTGCAAAACCTTGCGCCAGGTAGAGCGCAACTGTTGCTGTTCCAAGCCGTGGACCAAGCGCGGCACCCAGAAACAGCACTACAAAGCTTTGCATCGTCATCGGCACGGGCCACATGGGCACTTGCACCTTGGCCGAAATGATCAGCAGCAACGAACCGGCGACCGCGAGCGCAATGTTGCGAAACGGCACGGACAGCCCTGCGAGGAACTGCGGAAATGCGGCGTCAAGCAGGCCATTGATGGCGGTCGGGCGCAACGCAGTGTCAGCCATGGTAATGTTCCTTGAGATGGTGGCATCAGATGATCCCGGTCTATAGGTTGTTCGCACAAGCGTCACAAGGCAAGGCAGCACTCGCCGCATGGCTTTGTTGTGCATCGGCACTTGGCATGGACGATGGCAGATGTGTTCGGGCATGACCGAAAGGCTGGGAGATCGCGTCTGCGATGCCTGACAAGCTTGATTTTGACCGCCGCGTCGAAGCGGCAGCAGGGCAGGTTGTGCAACTCACGCCGCTGGTGCGCCGTGTGATCGCGCCCAATCCGGGGCCTTTCACCTTCACCGGCACCTGCACGTACATCGTCGGGCGTGGCACTGTGGCCGTGATCGACCCTGGTCCGCAATCGCCTGAGCATCTTGCCGTTCTGGGCGAGGTGCTGCGCCATGAGACCGTCAGCCACATCGTTGTTTCGCACACCCACCGTGACCATTCGCCTGGCGTGCCGGCGCTGAAGGTGCTGACAGGTGCGAAGGCCGTCGGATGCGGGCAACACCGGGCCTTTCGTGAGCTCGCCCTTGGCGAGATCAACCGGCTTGATGCCTCCGCCGATCACGACTATGCGCCCGATGCCGAAATGGCGGATGATGACGTCATCTCGGGGCCGGGCTGGACGCTTCAGGCGGTGGCGACGCCGGGGCACACCGCCAATCACCTCGCTTTTTCCCTGCATGAGGAGAACGCGCTGTTTTCGGCCGACCATGTCATGGCCTGGTCGACCAGCATCGTTGCGCCGCCAGATGGCTCGATGACGGCATTCATGGCGTCACTGGAGAAGCTGAAAGCGCGCGATGAGGGCATCTTCTGGCCGGGCCATGGCGGGCCGGTGCGCGAGCCTAAGCGTTTCGTGCGGGCGCTGATTACCCACCGCAGATTGCGTGAGGCCAGCATTCTCGGACGCGTCAATGCGGGCGACCGGCTGGTTCCGGCCATCGTCGCGAACGTCTACGATGGCCTCGCGCCACACCTGATGGGCGCTGCCGCGCTGTCGACCCTCGCCCATCTCGAAGACATGGTGGAGCGCGGTGTTGTGCGCTGTGCCCAGGGCGAGCCGTCGCTGGAGGCCGAGTTTCTGCCGACTTGAGCAAGCTACTTCGCTGTCAGCAGCAACTGCACCTCATCGACAAAGTCCTGGATGCGCGCCGCGTTCGCCCCCAGATCATGCTGGCCAATGCGGGAAGCTGACCGGATATCGATGCGCGAGCCATCGACGCGTGGCCGGACACGGATGGTGACGTCATCGCTGAAGCGCAGCACGCGGGTCATGGCGATGGCGTCGATCCTGCCGATGCCGGAGCGGCCACCGGGCACAGAGCCCTCGATCACCTGCCAACCAAGATTGCGAGCGGCTTTGAGTGCAATGTCAAAGGCCTCTTCCGTCGGCAATTCAGTGATGATCGGCGTCAGGCGCTGGTAGTATTCGCGCTGCGGTTGGCGGCTGGCTCGATCACGTTCGACCGGAACGTGGCCATTGCGCGCGCTGAGCGCTGCGCGGGACCGCGAGAATGAGGGCGGGTCTTCAATGTCGGTGGAAATGTCGTTCAAAGTCGGCAGGGTCATGAGCTTGAAGGCCAGATAGGCTGGCGTCGCGAGGAGCCCAATGCCGACCAAAGTGGCAACGACGATGCGCCGCGAGCCTTTCAAGCCGCGGTTCCAGATCATCACGCCGCCAAAAAACGCGATTGCCAGCGTGAGCAAAGCCAGCACGAAACCGGATCCGAGTGCCGCCAGACCCGGTGCGCCATGCTGGCCGCCACGCACGACCATCACGCCGTAGATGGTGACCACAATGGCAAACAGCGCGATCCGGGTCGACCAGATCGCGGCACGTGACTGTGGTTGTTCGAGGACAAGACGACGCATGTTGGTGGTTTATCGCGTTGCGGCGCGGGCTGCCACAGAGAAATCCGGATGCGTTTGCTTCGCTCGTCATTGAAACGTTCTGTTCCGCAGTTTTGTAAAACGGGTGGTGGCCGATGTCCGAGTGCAATACCGCTACTCACAGATCAGCCGAGGTCCGCATGTCAGCCGCATCACCTGTGAACAAGCCGATGTCGTCGCTCGAATGGGCCATGCTCTTGGCCTTGTCCGTTCTCTGGGGCGGGTCGTTCTTCTTTATCGGCGTTGCGGTGAAGGAGTTGCCGACGCTGACGATTGTCGTGGCGCGGGTCGTGATGGCGGCCTTGATCCTGATGGTCGTGTTGCGCGCCAGCGGGGCCGCTTTTCCGCGTGACGGCAAGGTCTGGGCCGCATTCTTCGGCATGGGGTTTCTCAACAATGTCGTGCCTTTTACCCTGATCGTCTGGGGGCAGGGTCATATCGCCTCGGGTGTGGCGTCGATCCTGAACGCGACGACACCACTCTTCACGGTCATCGTGGCGCATTTTCTGACCACTGACGAGAAGATGACGGGCAACCGGCTGGCAGGTGTCGTCCTCGGGCTATCTGGCGTTGCCATCATGATCGGTGCGGAGGTGCTGCAGTCGCTCGGCGTCGGCATCATCGCGCAACTGGCCTGCCTTGCTGCGGCAGTCTCTTATGCTTTCGCAGGCGTCTTCGGTCGTCGCTTCCGGGCCATGGGCGTGGCACCGCTTGCAACGGCGATGGGGCAGGTCACCGCGTCCAGCATCATGCTGTTTCCGTTCATGCTGCTGTTGGACAAGCCATGGTTATTGCCGATGCCAAGCTTGCAGGCCATTGGCGCAATGGTTGGCCTCGCGGCGCTGTCGACTGCGCTCGCCTATGTTGTGTTCTTCCGGATCCTTGCCACGGCGGGGGCAACTAACATTGCACTCGTGACCTTTCTGATCCCGGTCAGCGCCATCATGCTCGGAATCATTGTTCTCAACGAGGCGCTGCAACCACGGCACGTCATCGGCATGGCGCTGATCGGGCTTGGCCTTGCAGCCATCGACGGGCGGTTGTGGCGAAAGCTGGGTGGCTTTAAACCTTGAACCGGTAATCCCTGAACATTTCACGCAGCGCCGTCTTCTGGATTTTGCCAGTCGCAGTGTGGGGGATGGCCTCAACCAGTGCGATGTCATCCGGCAGCCACCATTTTGCGATTTTGCCGGTCATGAAGGCCAGCATGTCGGCATGGTTCGGCACGCGGCCCGGCTTCGGCACGATGACGAGAAGCGGGCGCTCGTCCCATTTGGGGTGGGCGATGCCGATGACCGCCGCTTCGTGCACATCAGGATGGCCCATGGCTAGATTTTCGAGTTCGATAGAGGAAATCCACTCGCCGCCGGACTTGATCACATCCTTGGCCCTGTCCGTGATCGCCATGTAGCCATGCGGATCGATGGTGGCGACGTCGCCCGTGTCGAAATAACCCTCGTGATCGAGAATATTGCCGCCGTCGTCGCGCATGTAGCTGGCCGCCACAGCAGGCCCGCGCACTTTCAGCCGTCCAAACGTCTGGCCATCCCAGGGCAGGGCGGTACCGGCATCATCGGTGATCTTCATCTCGATGGTGAAAGGCGGATGGCCTTGCTTCATCTTGAGATCGAGCAGCGCCGGGCCTGTCAGCGTGTCGTAGGCTGGCTTTACCGAGCAGAACGAACCGAGCGGGCTCATCTCCGTCATGCCCCAGGCATGGGCAACCGTGACGCCATAGCGTGTCTCGAACGCTTCTGTCATGGCACGCGGGCAGGCCGAACCGCCGATGACGACGCGCTTGAGCGAGGTCAGCTTGCCATGTGTTGCGTCAAGGTGGTTGAGCAGGCCCAACCAGACGGTTGGCACGGCGGCGGTGATGGTGACGCCTTCCTCCTCCATCAGCCTGTGCAAGCTTGGCCCATCCAGCCTCGGGCCCGGCATGACCAGCTTGGTCCCGTTCATCGGGGCCGAAAACGCCAATGACCAGCCATTGGCGTGAAACAGCGGCACCACGGGCATCACCGCATCGCGCGATGACAACCCGAGGAAATCAGGAGCCGAGCAAGCCATGGCATGCAGCACGTTCGAGCGATGCGAGTACAGTACGCCCTTCGGGTTGCCGGTGGTGCCCGAGGTGTAGCACAGCCCCGCAGCCGTGTTCTCCGGCACGTCTGCCCAGTCGACATCACCATCGGCCTCGCTAAGCCAGCTTTCCATGTCGACGGCGCCGCGCAGCGATGTGTTCGGCATGTGCGCTGCATCCGTCATGATGATGTAGCGCTCGATTGTCGGGAGCCTGTCCTGCAGACGCTCCACCAGCGCCACAAACGTGAGATCGAGGAACATCAACCGGTCTTCGGCGTGATTGGCAATCCAGACGATCTGCTCCTCGAACAGGCGAGGGTTCAGCGTGTGATAGACCGCACCGATGCCTGTAATGCCGTACCAGAGTTCGAGGTGTCGGTCGGTGTTCCAGGCCAGGGTGGCGACGCGATCGCCGGGTCTGACCCCATCACGCCCGAGGCGTTGTGCAATACGCAGGGCCCGCAGCCGTGTGTCGGCGTAGGTTGAACGGCGGATGCCGCCTTCGACTGTGCTGGTGACGACCTCGCGCCCACCATGCTGGATGGCTGCATGGTCGATGATGCGGTGGATCAACAAGGACCAGTGTTGCATCATTCCAGGCATCGCTTGTGGCATCAACCCTGGCATCGTGTTCTCCCCCAAAACTGCTCTCACGCCTTGATCGGCGTTGTTGTGTCTGATGATAGCCGGTTTGGGTTCAGCGTGAAGGGTAGCTGAATCGTCTCGTGGCTGGCACCGGCGTTGCACGGCAACGACGTGATGGTTTAGACGTGAACCGAACTGGATGTGATTGATGCCTGCAAGTGCCGACCGGACTGGACATACTGCTGACATGCCTGTCGATGAGATGAGGGTGTGGTTCCGCTTTCTCAGGCTGCATCAGCGCATCACGCTGGCCATGTCCGCGCGCCTCAAGGCAATTGGCCTCTCTGTTCCCCAGTTCGATTTGCTCTCCACACTTGGCGAGCGTGAGGGCATCACGCAAAGCGAACTGGCGGACCGGCTCTATGTCACCAAGGGCAACGTTTCAGGTTTGGTCGACCGGTTGGTCGAGGCGGGGATGGTCGAGCGGCGTGCCATCGCCAATGATCGCAGATCATATGCGCTTCATCTCACGGGCCATGGCCGCGAACTGGCTGAACGCGGCTTGGCGACACAGCGTGACTATGTCCAAAACACGCTTGGCCAGATGCCCGGCGATGATCTTGCAGACTTCGAGCGGCTGGTGCTGATGTGGCGCGAGCAAGTTCGCTCTCTTGCACCAAAAGATGGCAAATGAGGAGCGCGCAAAAGCGAACCAATCAGCTTTCGTGCGCTGTATTTTGAATCATCTGATCAACTTGTCTTCTTGAGGCATCAAAACTGTTGCTGATCTGCAACATTCCGAACCTGCGTTGTCATTAACCGTGCCAAAAATTGCTAAAATCAACTCGCAAGCCACGCAGGTTTGCTAATGTTGGCGAGGTGATTTGGAGATGATCATGACAATCAACAGTGCGCTTCTGACAAGTCTTGCTGTCGCTGCATTTGCAAGCTCGGTCCTGGCCGCCGACCTTCCTGCGCGCAAGGGCGCTCCAGTTGCGCCTCCAGCATCGGCAAATTGCCTTGAGACAAACGGCCTGCCAACCGACGTGTTTGGCTTTACCACCGGCTCCGACGTCACTGATGTGGGCGCGTGGGGCGGCACGCTGACGGCGAATGGAAACTTCACCGCGCGCTCCACGAGGCTCACCGGCGTGACCGGGGTGGCACAGGTGGCGACCGGACTGTTCCGCTGTTTCGAAGTCGGACCTTACGTGTTTGTGGGCGGCAGCAATGCCAAGGATCGTTCGGGTTTCTCTGGCAACTCATCGATTTATGGCGGTGGCGTCGAGTTCAAGTACAAGTTCCTCGGCCGGGATGTGCATGGTGTCGGCGCGACTTTCGATCTTGATGTCAGCGCCGCCGGCAACCGCTTGTCTGGCGTCTTCGGCGCTGGCAGTTTTACGTCGTATGCAGTGGCAGCGCGCCTGTTCCTTGATCGTGAAATCGTGACGGACCGCCTGTTTGGTGCATTGAACATCGAGCACGTCTCGAATTTCGCACAGGTTGGCGGCAGTTCGATCGACAGTTCCGCATTGAGTATCCGCGCGGCATTGTCGACGAAGGTCACATCAAACTTCTATGCAGGTGTCGAGGCGCTTTATTCGCGCACGTATTTCGGGGCCAGTTACAAGACTTATCTTGGTGACGCGTTCGCAATTGGCCCGAACTTCCTCTGGGCCATCAACGACAAATGGACGCTCAACGGTGCGTACCAGGTGCAGGTCGCAGGCAAGTCGCGGCTCGCGCCCGGAAATCTCAATCTCGCCAACTACAATCAGCATTATGCACGGTTGAAGCTGGGCTATTCATTCTGACGTCTTGCAAGGTTCAGCGACGAAAAAGCCGGGCTCGTCTGGCTTTTTTTGTTTCTGGCAAACGGTTTCCACGTCGTTGGGATATCGTCGCGATGATTGCAGTGCCCTGTTGCATCGTTGTCATGGCTTCGATGCTGAAACTGGGCTAGAACCATTTGCTCAATCTATCGGTAAGCTCATGTCAAACACCTTGATCCGCCTCGCGAGTGCCTTCACGCTTGCCGTCTTCATTGTTGGCGGCACATCGGCGCAGACCCTTCAGCCGTCAGGTCCGGCGCTTGGCGCTCCGGCTTTGCCGACGGATTCGTTCCAGCCGCCAGCGGCGAGCGCTGACGCACCTGCCGCCAGCCCGGCCAAGCCGAAGCCACGCCGCATTGCGCGTCCGGCAGCGCCGCGCGAAACCTCAATCAATGCGGACGATACGCGCCCGACTTACACCGCCGAGACGTTGCCCAACACCGCGCTCGCATCCGAGCGTTACCTTGAGATTGCACGGGCTGGCGGCTGGCCATCCCTGCCGAAGGGCGTGGCACTGAAGGAAGGCTCGAAAGGCGCCGCTGTAGCCACGCTGAAACGCCGCCTTGCCATCACCGGCGACCACGAAGGCGAGGGCGGCGATGTCTTCGACGGCGCGCTGACGGCTTCGGTCAAGCGCTTCCAGTTTCGCCATGGCCTGCGCCAGACAGGCACCGTGGCCGGGCGCACACTCGACGAGATGAATGTGCCGGCGCAGATGCGCTTCCGCCAGCTGGCGTCATCGGCGCAGCGCATCGCGGGCAGCACCTTTGCCTTTGGCCAGCGCTATGTGGTGGTCAATATTCCGTCCGCCCATGTCGAGACAGTCGAGAATGACGCGGTCAGGCGCCGCTATGTCGCCATCGTCGGCAAGCCCGAGCGCGCCTCACCGACAGTCGAGACGCGGATCACCACCGTGAACCTCAACCCGAACTGGACGCTGCCGCCCACGATCATCAAGGAAGACATCATTCCCGGCATGCGAAAAGGCCGCAATGTCCTCGCGCAGAAGGGTGTGAAGGTCTATTCGGGCGGGCAGGAAATCCCGGCTTCCAGCATCGACTGGTCGAGCGCGCGTGCGCTGAACTATACCTACCGGCAGGACCCCGGCCCGCGCAACGCGCTTGGGCTGGTGCGCATCGACATGCCGAACCGCGATGCTGTTTTCATGCATGACACGCCGTCACGCAACCTTTTCGGCGGCGACCAGCGCTTCAATTCGTCGGGCTGCGTGCGCGTGCAGGACGTGCGCGACCTTGCCGCCTGGCTGCTGGAAGGCAGCGGTGGCAACTGGGATCGCCGTGCCATCGACGCCGGCATTGCCACTGGCGACCGCAAGGATATCCGCCTGGCCCGCGTCGTGCCGGTCGCCTGGGTCTACATGACGGGTTATGCCACGCCCGATGGCATGGTTCATTTCCGGCCAGATGTTTACGGCATCGACAAGGTCGGTGGCGGCGCGCTCAGGCAACTTGGTGCTGATGTGGGTGGGTAGCACCTGCACCACCCGCATGCCCTGACAGCGCGCGCTGCGCTTGAAGCCGCGC
>JBOFFB010000653.1:0-8140 GCA_051648385.1 Allobosea sp. | reverse complement strand
CGCCTGATCGAGACACAGGAAGCCACCGCCGAGATGATCCGCATGATGGCGATGAGCATCGACCGGCTTGCTGGTGATGGTGCGCAGACACGCGAACAGCTGATGTTGCTGACCAGCCAGACTGGCACGCAGGCTGAGTATCTGCAGGAACTGGTCAACCTCAACCGCACCCTCGAATCTCGCCTGACCTCCGGCTTCAATGGCATGGCACATGTGATGGAAGTGACGGGCCAGGCCTATCTCGACGGCCTGCGCCGCCTCACGGCCGAAAACTACGAGACCAATGCACGCCTCGCCAAGCTGCTCGACATCAAGGCTGCGAGCGATCGCATCACCGAGATCGCGACCGGAATCGAATCCAAGGTCAAGGGCAGTTTCACCAACATGAGTACGATGATGGAGCGCACGGCAGTCGCGCTCGAAACCAGCGTGGACAAGCTTGCCGAAGGCCAGCGCGAGATCAAGGACGCCCTTGCGCAAGGCACAGGCAACAAGGTCGGCATGTCGTCTGATTTCGAGCAGAAGCTGACCAGCGGTTTCTCGGAGATGTCGCGCTCGTTCGAGACTGTTTTCGCGGCCTACTCGACCATTGTCAGCCGCGCCCTTGCGACCCAGAATGTCGAAGGCGGCATGGCAGCCCAGTCTGCCGGCCTTGGTCAGTCGGCCTCCGAACGCGCCCTGCAAAGCGCGTGGGTTCCGAAAGCCGAAGGGCAGCGCCGCGACGGCATCCTCGAAGCTGCCGGTAGCGAAGCGGATGCCGAAGCGGAGCGCCGCCGCCAGTTCTACGAGCTTGCCGCGCGCCAACTGCGCAACAGTCAGCAAGGCAGCTAGGCCATGCGCTCCCACATGACAATCGCGAGCCGCCATTCCACCATGATGCTTCTGGAGATCAGGACATGAGTGACCAGATCAACAGTCTTCGCGAGCAACTCAAACTGCGCAAGGGCACAGCCAAGCCCATGCCCGCAACGCGGCTCGCGGTATCCAAATCCGACAGCTTCCTGTCACGGCTTCTGAAGAAGCCAGCCAGCTGGGTTCGCCGCCACGAGCGCTTCGGCTGTTGCGTGGTGGCTGTGCTCGATGTCATCGACAAGAACGTGCCGATCGATGGACTTGTCACCGAAATCTCTCAGGGCGGGCTGCTGTTCCGCCCGGCATCGACTTACATTTTTGACCGGCGCGGCGCGTCAGTCGTCGTGCGCTTTGGCGATGAGGAGGTCGAGGGCAAAATCGTCAACGTCAAGTCATCGGGCTACGGTGTTCTTTTCCATCATGAGGTCTCGGTGGAACACGTCAGCCGTCTGCTGGAACACTTTGGCTTGCGCAGCGAAGCCGAGGCAGCCTGATGACGAATTGCCACACGAACGGCGACGCTGCCTTTTTGCACCTGGCCTGACGCAAGCGGATGCTCACCTCGATCAACAGTTGGTTCAAGCGCACGCCTCGCAACGAGCGGGCCGCCCATCCGCGCGAACTGCTGAAGTCCGCCGGAAATGTCCACATTGCCGTCGCGGCCTTGATCATCGCGTCTGTTTGCATCCTTCTGAGTGTCCGTTACGACAGCGCCAACGAGGACAACGCCTTGCGCCGGGAAAGGCAACTGCTCGGCCTCGCCTTCGATCAGGTCCGGCTCAACATCACCTCTCACGTGGCTGGCATCGCCAGCAACTTCCGAGTGCCGGAGGGCCGCTCCGGGCGTGACATGTTGACAGCGATGCATCTGTCGATTGTCGACAGTGTCAACATCGCGCCGTCTTCTCTGGAGGTTTTTCTGGTCCATGATGGAGTACCCGCCGCGGGTGTGCTGAAAGACGGAACGAGCATCCAGGAGAGCTTCGACCGCATCCGAGATCCATTCCAGAAACTGTCGAACCCCTTGCGCAGCACATCTGTTTTCAACTCCGCAGATCTGATCAAGATCGGTGAAGAGCTTGCTGTGGTCGCCATCGCGATTGCAAGCCAGAGGGAGGCATCGGCGAAAGGCACCACCGCCTCCGCTCCCGTATTGGTCACAGTTTATTGGCTTGATGAGGCTGCGATCAAACTTCTTCGGCACAAACTCTTGTCGCCTTCACTTGATGTCAGCCTGCAGCCAGCGCGGACAATTCACAGCAAGGCGTCGTTGTCCCTGGTCAATGCGCTGGGTGAACCACAAGGGTTACTGGTCTGGGACAAGGCGGGTGACCGTGACGACATGCGCTTCCATGGCCTGCTGCTCGCCGGCATCCTGTTTCTGACCGCCATCGCGGTTGGTGTCATTTCACGCAAGAAGCGCCTTCAGATCAGCGAACTGGTTGGCGAGGTGGAAGCGCAGGTCTACGATGTCGCCATGCGCGATCCGTTGACCGGCTTGCTCAATCGTGCCTCATTCAAGCGCAAGCTCGAAAGCCTTGTCGCCAACCGGCGTTCGAATGAACTCATCGGCATTATCTATGTCGACCTTGACCGGTTCAAGCAGGTGAATGATGGCTTTGGCCACCTCAAGGGTGATGAATTGCTGTGCGCCGTCACCGAGCGGTTGAATGACCTGTCGAGCACCGGCTTGACCGTCGCGCGGCTCGGTGGCGACGAATTCGCCATGATCGTGGAAGATCGCAACACGCCCGAGGCCATCATGGCACTGGCCGAGCGCGCCTGCGAGGCTCTTGGTTTTCCCTTCCAGCTTGGAGACGTTGAGGCTGTCATCGGCGGCTCTATTGGCGTCTCGATCTGCCCGATGGACGGCGACGAGCATCAGGAGCTTTTGCGCCGGGCCGACATTGCCATGTACCGGGCCAAGACTGGCGGTCGCAGCAATACCATCCGCTTCGATGTCTCGATGGACAACGATGTCCAGGAACTACGCGCGCTCGAAGCGGATCTCCGCCACGCCATCCAGCGCAACGAACTGTCCCTCGCCTATCAGCCGTTCTGGGCTTCTGATGGCGAGACCATTCTGGGGGTCGAAGCTCTTCTGCGCTGGAACCATCCCAAACGTGGATCGGTGTCACCCGGGTTCTTCATTCCGATCGCCGAGGAATCAGGGCTGATCCACGACATGGGCGAATGGGCCATCGCCACGGCGATGCGCCAATGCAAGCCGTGGGGCGGGATCATCCTCGCAGTCAACGTCTCGCCCAGCCAGTTCAAACGGCCCGGCCTTGGCGCGCGCATCAAGGAATTGATCATTGAAACCGGTTTCGAGCCCGAGCGTCTTGAAATCGAGATCACTGAAGGCGTCCTGATCGACGACGCCGATACGGCAGTGAAATTTATCCGCAGCTTCAAGGAAATCGGCGTCCACATCGCGCTCGATGATTTTGGCACGGGCTTCTCCTCGTTGAGCTATCTGCGCCGTTTTCCGTTCGACAAGCTCAAGGTAGACCAGTCCTTTGTCCGCGCGCTTGGTTCGGGCCCGGGCACCTCCGCCATCATCCATAGCGTCATCGCGCTTGGCCGCGCGCTTGGCATGACCGTGCATGCCGAAGGCGTCGAAACGCTTGAACACCACATCTTCCTGCGCGCCGCTGGTTGTCACCACCTCCAGGGCTTTCTGTTCTCGCGACCGTTGACGCCCGAAGCTTTCGAAGCCCTGATGCTGACGAAGACGGTCCGTCCCGCCGCGAAGCCGATGTTCGCCGACGCGCGCAATGCCGCTCCGTTGCCTGTCACAAGCCAGCAAGCGCGTGATCATCAGGCTGACCTTGACGCCGCTGGTCCGGACCTTTCTGCACAACTTCGGGCCCGCGTCGCAGAAATGAAGCTGGCACTTGGCGGACATGATACCGTGCAAGTGCCGCCGCCTCCGAGCGAAACAAACCCGACATCACAGCCAGCAATGTCAACCGGCAGCTAGAGCATGCTGCATTGAGATGGATTCCATCTCAATGCGGGATAATCTAATGCAAGAGGTCAGGCGGCGTTGCTGCGCGCAGTCGCCAGCGCCGAAACAGCGTCCGCAGTTGCAGCCGACAGTGTCCAACCCAGATGGCCATGGCCGGTGTTGTAAAAGACACGCGGATTCCTGCCCTGCATGACACGCGGCATCATGTCCGGCATCATCGGCCTCAGGCCCGCCCATGGAACCGCCTGACGCGTGCTCATGCCCGGGAAGTGCATGCGGCACCACGTGATCAGCGGATCGATGCGTTCGGCACGGATGTCCTTGTTGATGCCGTTGAATTCGGCTGTGCCAGCCACGCGAAAACGCGTCAATCCGAGACGGCTGGTGACGATCTTGGCCTTGTCATCGAGAAGGCTGACCCATGGCGCGGCCTTCTGGTCGTCGGGCTCGGGCAGGCTGACCGTGATCGAGTAGCCCTTGACAGGATAGACATTGACGCGGTCTCCCAGCGAACTCGCCAGATCGCGCGACAGCACCCCTGAACAGACCACGATCTTGTCGAAGTTGCTGGTCTCGACCGGCTGCTCCGCTTCATCGAGCCTTGGCTCGGTTGATTGGTGCGTGACCACAACGCGGTCCTCGTCGGCCTTAACGGACAGCACATTGGTGGCAAGCCGCATCGTCACGCCAAGCTTCTCGCAGGCATCGGCAAGCCCGTTGGTGAACTTGTGGATGTCGCCTGTGAAGTCGGATTCAGTATAATAACCACCGTAGAGGTCGCCCTTGAGGGCGGGCTCTATCTTGTTCATCTCTTCTGGCGTGACGGCACGGCGCACCAGTCCCCCCTTGGCCAGGACTGCCGTCGTGCGCTTGGCAACCTCGAACTCCGCCTTGGTGTGGTAAAAGTGCAGGATGCCGCGCTCTTCGCAATCGAAGTTGATGCCGGCTTCCTCAGCCATGCGTGTCAGATGCGCCCTCGCCTCGATCGCAAGGCGCACGGTGGTCACGGTGTTCTGCTCATTGCGCGGAATGGCCGCGATAAACTCGGCCATCCAGGACAGCTTGTGCCAGGAAGGTGTCGGGTTAACCAGAAGCGGCGCGCCCGGCGTAAACATCCATTTGATGCCCTTCAGCACCGTGCCCCAGCTGTTCCAGACTTCGGCATTCGAAGCGGAGAGTTGCCCCCCATTTGCGAACGACGTCTCCATTGCCGCATAGGGATGCTTGTCGAAAAGCGTGACGATGCAACCGCGCTTGACGAGATTATAGGCAGTTGTGGTGCCGGTGATGCCCGCGCCGATGACGGCGATACGGGGCTGTGAGTGGTCGCGCATAAGCGTTCTCCTGGCCGCCATCTGGCAGGCCTTGAACGCCCCCTCTGTCATTGGCCTGAGAGTATCACTTGGCCCTCACCACGAGAGCCAGAGCTTACACCATCGGCGGGAGCGGCGGCTCCACTTTTCAGAGTTCAAACTGCAGTCAGCGGTCCATTGGCCTGAGAGTTTCCGGGGCGGTTGCTCCTTCGGCGATGCCCGGTTTGCGCCTGACATCTCTCCCGCTGACGACTGTTGCTTAGCACAGCCACCGTGGTCCGCAAGCCGGAATGAGTTGAAGTTTTAGGCGATGTCGGGCCGTTCTGGAGCCACTGAGCAGCCACGGTCGAGGTGTGATGCGGGCGATGCCGACGCCCGAGAGCTGTTGCTGTTGAAATAGTCGAAGGTTGTAAAAATTAGAAATACAACCATAACGATTAATTAGCAAATGCCCGTCTAGGTTGTGTTCACACAGGCAGCAGCTTGTGGTTGCAATACCACCCAGAAAGGTCCTACCATGTCTGATATCTCGCTCGGCCGCGGCATCCGCCAGAACCTCTTCACACTGCAGCAGTCTTCCGATCTGATCGCCACGACACAGAACCGCCTTGCCACCGGCAAGAAGGTCAACACCGCGATCGATAACCCGACCAACTTCTTCACGGCGCAGTCGCTGAACAGCCGCGCCAAGGATCTGAACGGCCTGCTTGACGGCATTTCCAACTCGCTGAAGACCGTCGAAGCCGCCGACAACGGTATCCGCTCGATCACCAAGCTGGTTGAGAACGCCCAGTCAGTCGCCCGCCAGGCTCGTGCTTTGACGACAGGTGGCACGACGCAGACACTGACCGGCACCACGGCTCCAACCACAGCCTCGGCCGCGACCGGCGCGGCCAACGCTGGCCAACTTTCGCTCAGCTTCACGCCCACCGGTGGCACTGCAGCCAACATCGACATCGCAATCGGTGGCGGCAAGACGCTGGATGAGTCGATCACGGCGATCAACGACGCCGCAACAAACCGCAGCGCCTCCGGCACACGGCTGGTCACAGCGTCCAAGGACGCAGGGAAACTGGTTCTGACTGCGGCAAACGGTGTCGTGACTGCCAACGCAGGTGCTACCACTGCTCCTGCAACTGCCGGACAGACCGACGACGAAGTCACGACGGCCCTTGGCCTTGGCTCAACCATAGCCGGAACCGCCAAACTCGACGCGGCCGGCGAGCAGCGTCAGGCTCTCGCCAAACAGTACAATGACATCCGCGAGCAGATCACCAAGCTGGCGGGCGACTCGGGCTTCAATGGTGTGAACCTGCTGAATTCAGACCAGCTCTCCGTGACCTTCAACGAACGCACCGATGCCGACAAGGCCCAGTTGACCATCAAGGGCACCGACTTCACCGCAGGCAAGGACGACGGAACATCCGGGCTCAAGCTGAAATCCATCGACGCTGCCGGCGTCAACGGCTTTCAGAAGAATGGCGATCTTGATGATATCGACTCGCGCCTCAACACCGCGTTGGCATCGTTGCGCTCGACGGCCAGCACATTCGGCTCGCAACTGGCGATCGTGCAGACCCGCAAGGACTTCACGAACGAGCTGGTCAACACCCTGAAGTCCGGTGCTGACAATCTTGTGCTGGCTAACAGCAACGAAGAAGCCGCGAACCTGCTCACCTTGCAGACCCGTCAACAGCTGTCGAGCCAGGCGCTTGCGCTTGCCTCGCAGCAGGAACAGAGCGTGCTGCGTCTTCTCGGCTGACACCCACAGCCCAGAGGAGGGCACCCACAACGTGCGGCCATCCCAGCCCAGGCCGCACGTTACCCTCCCCGAAGACTTGCCACCCACACAGCACGCTCAGGCGGACGGAGGAGCCAGAACATGGCTCCTCCGTTCTGCGTTGCGATGGCGCGCGGGCAAGGGCCGTCAGAATGGATCAAGACACTCGCGTCCCAGCCAGTCCCTGAAGTCCGGCGTCGGAACAGCACCGGCCTAGATGGCCATATCCTGTTCGAGTTGGGACAAGAGCCAGCCAGTACGAACCTGCAGTGTCTTTGGTGAGAACGGTTTGCGCAGGACCATGTCGACCGCATTGTTGGACGCATGCAGCACACTGGACTGGGTCGGCACTGCCATCATGGCAAGGATTGGCATCTTGCGGCGTGCCATCTTGGCCCGGCGCGAGACGAGCTCCAGCAAGGCACCGTCATTGCTGATCAAGGCCTCCCAGTCAGCCACCATGAGGTCAAAGGGTTGGGTCAATAGAAGCGATATCGCATCAAGCGACGTCTCGACGTCGACCATTTCGCTGTGACGTGTTGGCAGCAGATTTTGCCGGATGACGCGCCTGTAGAACGCATTCTTCTCGGCGATCAGGATGCGCAGGAGGGTCTCAGAGCGGGGCATGACACAACTCGATCAGTATCTATATGAATGTATTGTATCTAGATACATCGAAAAAGTGAATAATTCTGAAGTGCTCTCGCCGTGACGTTGCATTGTAAAGTACGCTCTGAATGTATCCCAAAATATGTTTTCTAAAAAAAAACATTCTTTGTAACACTTTCTCAATCACACGCGCTCATAGTCTGGACTCCGCTGCAATACCCAACCGGGAACCTTCGCATGAGCGAAACAGTCCACCACCTCCTGAACCTTCCAGAACGCCCGCAAGCCCGCGACATGGCAGCCTTCCGCACCACGGCGCTTGACCTGTTCGAGCGAGGCCAGCCTGTCTCGATCAACGCCGGCAACGCAGGGCAACTGCCGTTGGCGTGGATGCAATTGCTGATTGCAACCGCCCGCGAAGCACGGCTTCGGAGCACCTCGGTCACCATCATAAACCCGACGTTCGGCTTCCTGTTCTCCTTCGAGGCGCTTGGCCTGCAACCCGAACAAGACCTCTTCACACTGGAGTTTGCCCTGTGAAAATCCTTGCTATCGACGATACCGCCACCTTGCGCGCCCTTCTTTCCCACTGCTTGCGCGATGCCGGCCATGAGG
>JBOFFB010000652.1:0-3519 GCA_051648385.1 Allobosea sp. | reverse complement strand
TATCGAGTTGCCGCCATCGCGCAATTCGTTGGTATCATGGTCGCTGTCGAAGGACAGAGCCACGGCACAGCGCGCGCCACCAGGCCAGCTTTTCGGCTTCAGCGAGCGGCCCGCACGGACCTGGGCCACGCGCCTCTGCCACTCTTCTTCCGGCCATTGCCACGGTTCCATCTGTTGCTCCGATCATGCCAGCGGGTAGTGGCAAGACACGGATTGCGAGTTGCCGTCAAGCTGCGGCGCGTCTGTCTTGCAGCGTGCCTGCGCATAGGGGCAGCGCAGGTGGAAATGGCAGCCCGGCGGCGGCGAAAGGGGTGACGGCAACTCACCCTGGATCGGCTTGAAGGTGACCAGTTCATCGGAGCCGGTGACCAGCTTCGGCACAGAGTCGAGCAGGGCGCGGGTGTACGGGTGACGCGGGTTGGCGAAGATGTCGGTGGTTCGGCCAATCTCGACGATGCGGCCAAGATACATGATGGCGACGCGGTCCGAGATGTGGCGCACCACGCCAAGGTCATGGCTGATGAACAGCATGGTGACGCCGAGCTCGCGGCGCAGCTTGAGGAAGAGGTTGATGATCTGCGCCTGGATCGAGACATCCAGCGAGGCGACTGGCTCATCGCAGACCAGAACATCAGGCTGCATCGCAAGCGCGCGGGCAATGGCGACACGCTGGCGCTGACCGCCAGAAAACTGATGCGGGAACCGCCCCGCAGCTTCCGGCGGCAGGCCGACCGCTTTCAACCAGCGCTCGACATAGGCGGGGGCATCATCCTTGCTGACCAGCCCGTGGGCCAGCGGGCCTTCGGAAATCGTCTCGCCGATACGCACACGCGGATCGAGCGAAGCGAACGGGTCCTGGAATACCATCTGGATCCGCGTCGTGGTTTTGAGCGGCTTTCGTCCCTGCCCCATCACAGCCGCGCCATCGATACGGGCGGCTCCAGTGCTGGGTGGATGAACGCCGGCGATGACGCGCCCAAGCGTGGACTTGCCGCAGCCAGACTCGCCAACGAGGCCAAGCACCTCGCCCTTGACGATGTCGAAAGAGACATCATCGACCGCGTGCACCGTGCGGGTCTCGATGGGGCTGCCGAGCCACGCAGCGATGCGCTCACCGAAGCTGACGCGTGGCGTGAAGCGCTTGGACACGGCATCGACGCTGACCAGAGCGGCGGGTGCGAGGTCTGGGCTCATGATGCACGCACCCCCAGCGGGTGATGACAACGCACGGCGCGCGGGCCATCGGCGACCATCAGCGGCATTGCCACGCAGGCCATGGTGGAATGGTCACAGCGCAGGCTGAAGGCACAACCCTCGGGCAGGTTGACCAGCGATGGCATTGAGCCGGGGATCTGGATCAGATCCTCGCCCGGCCTCGCCATGCCCGGCAACGAACCCAACAGCCCTTGCGTGTAGGGGTGGCGCGGGCTGCGCAGCACGTCGGCGGTTGGACCCTGCTCGATCAGGCGGCCCGCGTACATCACCAGAATGCGCGAGGCAACCGACGAGACGGTGGCAAGGTCATGACTGATCCAGATCATCGCCGTGCCCAGCCTTGCAGCCAGCGATTTCATTTCGGTGAGGATTTGCGCCTGAATTGACACGTCCAGCGCTGTCGTCGGCTCATCGCAGATGATCAGCTTTGGCCGGTTGAGCAGCGCTATTGCGATGGCGACGCGCTGGCGCATGCCGCCGGAGAACTGGTGCGGATAGGCCTCGATCCGGCGGGCTGCATCAGGAATGCCAACAGTGTTCAGCACCTCGATGCAGCGTGCGTTGGCCGCAGTGTCACTCAGGCTCTCGTGCGCCGCAATCGCAAGCCGCATCTGGGTGCCGATCGTCAGCACCGGGTTGAGCGTGGCGGACGGATCCTGGAAGACCATGGCGATCTCGCGCCCGCGCATCGAGCGCAACGCGGCATGATCCAGCCCGACCAGTTCGCGGCCGTTGAGCTTCACCGAGCCGGAAGTGATGCGGCCCGGCGGGTCGACCAGCCCGAGGATCGAGAAACCCGTGACGCTCTTGCCGGAACCTGACTCGCCGACGAGGCCGACAATCTCGCCCTCGCCAACCGTGAACGAGACATCCTCGACCGCGTTGAGCGAGCCTGCGCGGGTGTCAAAGCGCGTGGTCAGGCCGGAGACTTCCAGAAGCGCGCTCATCGCTTCAGCCTCGGGTTGAGTTGATCACGGACCTGATCACCGACGAGGTTGATGGCCACGATCAGCACGATCAGCGCGACGCCGGGGTAGATCGAAATCCAGTAGCGGCCCGAAAGCATGTATTGGAAGCCGTTGGCAATCAGCATGCCAAGCGAGGGCTCTGTCACCGGCAGGCCGAGGCCGAGAAACGACAGCGTCGCCTCAAGCGCGATGGAGTTGGCCACCTGCACGGTCGCGACCACGATCAGCGGTGGCAGGCAATTTGGCAGGATGTGGCGGAAGACGACGCGGCTGGCCTTGAGCGGCGTCGAGAGTGCCGCATCAACGTAGTCCTTCGAGCGCTCCGTCGAGGCGGCACCATGGGCGGTGCGGGCGAAATAGGCGTATTGCGCCGTGACCAGCGCAGTGATCAGCGGCCATTTGCCCTGCCCGAGCAGCGCCGCCAGCACCAGCGCCAGCAGGATCGCCGGGAAGGAGAGCTGCAAGTCGATGATGCGCATGATCAGCGCTTCGATGCGCCCGCCGAAGTAGGCGGCGAAGGCCCCGAGCGTGGCTCCAAGCGAAAACGCGATGGCCCCGGCGATCAGGCCGATCTGGATTGAGATGCGCAAGCCATAGAGGATGGCGGAGAGCAGATCACGCCCCTGCGCATCCGTGCCGAGCCAATGGGTGAAGCCTTTCGAGCCGACAAAACCGGGCGGGCGGCGCGCATCCATCAGGACCAGATTTGCGAGATCGTAGGGGTTCTGCGGCGAAATCAGTGGGGCTGCGATGGCAAGCGCGCTGATGATGGCCACGACGATGAGCGCCGCCACCGCAACGCGGCTCGTCTTGAATTCCTCCCAGAAGCGGGCAACGGGCGACACGGCCTCCATCACGACCCCCTTGCTGTGCGCAGGCGCGGATCGAGCGCGGCATAGGCGATGTCGACGCTGAGGTTGATCATGATGAAGAAGAACGCCACCAGCATCAGGTAGGCCACCATGACAGGGCGGTCGAGCGTGGAAATGCTATCGATGATCAGCTTGCCGACACCGGGCCAGGAGAAGATCGTCTCGGTGACGACCGCGAAGGCCAAAGTCGAGCCAAGTTCGAGGCCGAACACCGTGACGATGGGGATGGCGATCAGGCGCAGCACATGGCGCAAGAGGATCGTGCCTTCAGAGATGCCGGCGGCGCGGGCGAACTTGACGGTGTCAGTCAACATGATCTCGCGGGTGCCGGCGCGTGCCAGCCGGACCATCATGGCGAACTTGAACAGCGACAGGTTCAGCGCTGGCAAGAACAGGTGCGTGAGACCGTTCCACGTCAGGAAGCTCCACTGTGTGCCGAACAGCATCGCCGTATCACCGCGATT
>JBOFFB010000651.1:0-2188 GCA_051648385.1 Allobosea sp. | reverse complement strand
TATCTGGGCACCCTGGGAAATGCCTACCGGCTGTCGGGGCGAACCGAGCAAGCCATCGCGGCATTCCACGCCTATCACGACCGAAATTCGGGCTTTGGGTTGAGCGACCTCGTGATCATCTACCAGCAGGGCGGTCGCCTCGACGACGCGAAGCGCATGGCTGAACAACTGATGGCAGCACGTCCGCATTTCACGATCTCGTCGTGGCTCAGGACCCAGTCCAGTCGCCGCGACACGGCGCAGGTCGACGCGGATGCCGCAGCCCTCCACGCCGCCGGGCTTCCACCCGGTTGATCCCGCATTGGTCGGATGTTCGACGGGGCACTTTTCGAAGAAATTCTCGAGACGGCTGGCGGTGCTCGTGCAGCGGCGAGAAGATCGCGCTCGATAGTGTCATGTCTGGACGGCGCCCTTTGATCAAGGGGATTTCTTTGGCGCTGCGAGGATCGTGGGAGCGGTCATGTCTTCGGCCTTTTGGTGCACTTATTTAAGCGCTGGCCCTGATGTTGTCCGCGTCATCCTTGGCCGTAATCACGGTATCGCGCTATTGATGCGCAGACATCACCACGGGCTTGGGGATGGTTTCGCCATATCTCGCATCACCTCATCGTCACCCTCGATTGGTTGTCGAACGCCCGGTAGTCGTTGCTATGCCGGGTCGGCTTGAGTTCTTGCGTAGAGGGACTGGCTGCGCATGAGCGTGAAGGCGATACGCGCGAGCTTGTTGGCGAGCGCGACGGCGACGAGCTTGAAGGGCTTGGTCTGCATCAGCTTGCAGGCCCAGAGCCTGAGCGCATCGCCGTGGGCTTTGCGGTGATACAGGACGGCATGTGCGCCGACCACGAGCAGCTTGCGCAAATAGCGATTGCCCATCTTCGACACGCGTCCCAGCCGTTCCTTTCCTCCGGAAGAGTTCTGGCGCGGCGTCAGGCCGAGCCAGGCTGCGAACTCGCGTGGGCCCGAGAAGCCGGCGATATCCTGAACACTGGCAGCGATGGCGGAGGCTGTCACAGGACCGATGCCTGGAATGCTCGTCAGGCGGTGTGCGACGGGGTCGGCTTTCGCCATGGCCTTGATGGTGTGGTCGCTACAGGCGATCTGCGCATCGAGATGTTCGAGCTGGCGCACCAACGGCATCAGTGCCGCCTGGACGAGCGCCGGAACGGCTTCGTCGCCGACTGCAATCAGCGCCGCCAGCTCACGGGCATTGTTGGGGCCTTGCACTGCGATGATGCCGATTTCGGCCAGATGCCCGCGCACCGCGTTCAAGAGCTGGGTGCGCTGCGAGACCAGGAGTTCGCGAACCTTGTGGTGCATCAGCACTCCCTGGTTCGCCACAGAGCGAACCGGAACAAACCGCATCGACGGTCGCGTCACGGCTTCGCAGATCGCAGCAGCGTCGGCGGCATCGTTCTTCTGCCGGCGCAGATAGGGTTTGACATAGGCCGGCGGTATCAGCCGGGCATCATGGCCCAATTTGCTGATCTCGCGGGCCCAGTGATGGCTCGACCCACAGGCTTCGAGGCCGATAAGGCAAGGCGGCAAGGCAGCGAAGAACTCCAGGACCTTGCCACGTCTGATCGGCTTGGCCACGACCACGCGCCCGCAAGCATCGATGCAGTGGACCTGAAACACGTGCTTGGCCAGATCGAGACCAACCACCGTGACTTCCAACAAACCGCTGATAGACTTCGTCATGGACGGCGCTCCTTCAGATGGGTTGCTCAACGACAACCATCTTGGCACAGCTCCATTCGAGCCAGATGCCGCAGCGGGCGCCGTCCACACCATCACGGTAAAGTTTGAGCGGGCGCAGATCACTTCTGGCGTCCTCCAGCTCACGCCGCGACGGTCGCATTCTGCCACGCTTGCGCTGCCTCCGCCCTGAACAGGCGAAGGGTGCGGCGAGAGACAAGATGGCGTTGAAGGTTGAACGTGTTGTGAACCGCGGCGTGAATACTGAGAAAGCGCTGGGCCGAGCCGGCCGACTTGAAGCCCTGCATCTTGCGCTCTCGTCGTCGAACCGGCTGGTGCGAATTCTCAGCTCGGTTGTTCATGCGCATACCCTGCTCATGCCGGGCAGACAGACCCAGATCTCGCTTCGCGGCGCCATAAGATCGCAGCTTGTCGGTCACCCACGCGCTAGGCGCAAAGCCCTGCTTTTTGAGCAGCTTTCGCATGAGGCGCA
>JBOFFB010000650.1:0-1643 GCA_051648385.1 Allobosea sp. | reverse complement strand
GTCGTCGGCGTCAACACCGCAAATATGCCTGGCATGCCCGGCCTGGGCTTTGCCACGCCCATCCGCCATGTCTGCCCGATCGTGAACCTTGTCCTCGAAGGCAAGGACCCGACCCAACCCCAGGTGCCGGTCTACTGGGTCAAGACCGCGCGGAACGAGACGCTTCAGGTCGCGCGCAGCTTTCCGAGCAGGCTTGCGGGCGACGCGTTGCCGGTCGGCGGGCTGGTGCTCGGCATCGCGGGCGAGAAGCCGGTGGCGAGCTTCCCCGACCTGATGACCGCGTTGCGTGGCCGCAGCGGCGACATCACGCTCAGCGTCCGCAAGGATGGCGTGACCAGCAATATCACGGTGCCGCTGGTGCCGGGCCAGCCGGTGATGGCGCGCCGCATGCTCAGCCTCGCCGGCATGCTGATTGTCGAGCGCAATGCGCTTGATCTCGACTACCGCGACGAGCCGCGCCTGCGCATCGAGTTCGTCAAGCAGGGCGAGGAAGCCGCGCGGCGCGGCATCTTCCAGTGGGATCAGGTCGAGACCGTGGGCGGCCAGGTCTTCAACACGGTGGAAAGCCTGCATGAATGGTTGTCCAAACGTCCCCCGACCGACCGTATCGCCTTCATGCTGCGCCGTGGCACCGGCATCACCAGCCGCCGCATCAGCGCCGAGTTCTATCGCATCGAGGTGCTTGCCAGCGATGCGCGATTGCTGACGATGAAGGACTGATCGTCACTCAAGTCCGAGGCCGGCAATGGCAGCGCTTGTGCGCGTACCGCTGTCATCATTGTCCGATGACACCGCGATGCCGACCATCGGTCCGGGCTCGCGCCCGAAAGCGCGGCGGAAATCGGCTGCAAGGTCGACACGCTCCGGTCGCCACGTGCCGTCGGCCACCGCACCAGGCTGGCGCAGGATGAGCTTGCCGCTCGATCCCATGTGCGGGCTGGCGACAACGGCGTTCCTCGCGCCGTCACCTCCCCAGACATAAACCAGTGCCGCGCCCGATGACCACCACATCGCCGATGTCAGACTTTGCGCGCCCTTCGCCGCGTTGGCTGCCGCTTCGTCTCTTGCGAAGACGAAATAGAGCGCGATGGCGCGATCATCACCTCCCTTGATCGCCAGATTGCTGGCAGGCGGCCCGCTCGCCACGCGCCAGCGCCAGCGTGCGGAACGCTTGGGCCAGAGTTCTTCGTCGAGGCCCCGCCAGATCACGCTGACCGCCTTGTCACCGCTGATGTTGAGCTGGTTTGGCCCTTCAGCGGCGAACGACATGGGCTTCAGCCCGCGGAAGGTCAGCGTTTTCCAGCCCTGACCTTCAAGGTTTGGGCCGAATGCGATGTCCCCGGCGCGCAGGGGCGTGGCAACAGTGGCAAGGCAGATGGCGAGGCTAGCGAGGGCTTTGCGATGTGTCATGTAACCTGTACGCGCGCTTTGCTTGATCCGTTTCATCGTGCACGTGAATGTGTGTGGGCAGCACGCGCTTGTTTGCAGGCCGCCTTATGGCATAGATTGCAATCGCACATTCGAGAGGCCAAATCGTTGAGTGAACTGTTCCCCCCGTTCCAGCCTGATCGTGACGAGCCGAAGAAGCGGCGTTTCAAGCCGATCCCGTTCCGGCTGCTCGCGCCGAACCTGATCACGCTGCT
>JBOFFB010000649.1:0-4596 GCA_051648385.1 Allobosea sp. | reverse complement strand
CCTGCTCCGGATCGAGGATATCGACCCCACCCGCTGTCGCCCGGAGTTCGAGGCGGCGATCCATGAGGATCTGCGCTGGCTTGGAATCAAGTTCGAGTCAGAGGTGCGGCGTCAGTCCGATCATTTGAACGATTATCGTACGGCGCTCGACCAGCTTGGCGGCATGGGCCTGATCTATAATTGCAATTGTTCACGCTCGATGATCAAGGCGGCGGCAGGCGATGCACCATTGCGCAACCCGGATGGCGCATTGGTCTATCCTGGCACCTGCCGTGACAAGCCCACGAGGCGAGACGCTGTGGCAATGCGGCTTGATATGGCGAAAGCGGTGACACGGGTTGGCCGCAAGCTCAACTACATGCGGTTCTGGCCTGATGGCCGGGTTGAGAGCGTGGCTGCCGATGCCGAGCGCTGGGGCGATGTCGTGCTGGCGCGCAAGGAGACACCGACCAGCTATCACCTGTCAGTTGTGGTCGATGATGCGCTTCAGGGCGTCAGCCATGTGGTGCGGGGCGAGGATCTGGAGGAACAGACTGACATTCACGTGCTGCTTCAGGCGCTGCTCGGGCTGCCGACGCCAACCTACCAATTTCATGCGCTTGTCAAAGATGCTGACGATGAAAAACTCGCCAAGAGCCGTGGTTCCCGTGCACTGGTTGACCTTAGGGCCGAGGGTCAGACTGCAGCTGGCATCCGCGCACTTCTTGGCATTCAGGCCTGAACGCCAAGCACGGCAAGCCAGAACACCATGGTGACGACCGAGAGCAACGTCGACAGGGCAATCGCGGTCGAGGCTTCGGCCATGCCGTCCTTGTAGCGCTCTGCAAAGAGATAGGCATTGATACCACAGGGGCAGGCGGCGAACATCACCGCAACGCCGGACCAGGCTGGTGGCATGGTGAAAACCGTAGTGGCGAGCAAGAAGACAATCAGCGGATGCAGGCCAAGCTTGAGTGCGCTGAGGATCATTGGCAGCTTCAGGCCGCTCTCGAGCCCGTAGCGACAAAGCGCGATCCCAAGGCAGATCAGCGCGCAAGGCACCGCAGTTTCGGCAAGCAGATTGATCACGGTCCAGACGGGCTCAGGCGTCATTCCGGCAAAGGGCCGGAAGGCCGAGCCCAGCACGATGCCGATGATGATCGGGTGGCTGACCAGTTTCATGGCGATCTGCCGGAAGGAGGCCTCACGACCTTCGGCCAGAAGCGTTGCGACCGTCATCGTCACCGGCAGGTGAATGGCGAGCAGCAGCGCCAGTGGCACGGCTCCGGCTTCGCCGAAGGCTTTCACGATGATCGGGATGCCGACCAGAACGGTGTTTGATTGCGCCGCCGCGAAGCCACAGGCGACGGCCGAGGTGTGGGAGCGCTGGAACATGCGCTTTGCCACCAGCATGGCCAGCACCCAGCAGACAGCCACACCCGTGAAATAGGCAATCCAATAGCCCCAGGGTTGCACCGCAGGTATGTCCGCCTTGGCAATCGTGCGAAAAAGCATGCACGGCACGGCGAGCGTGAACACATAATCCGACAGACCATCGCCGGTGCGATTGCTGACGATGCTGAAGCGCCTCGTGGCGTAACCGATCATGATCAGGCCGAAGACGGGCAGGACAATCAGGATGAGCGAGATCATTGGGCGGCGGTCAAGGTCGCGGTTCCGGATCAGTTCCGGCGAACATCGCGCTGTGCGACAACCCGGGCACCGCTGCCACGTGAAACGAGTTCCTCGATGGCTTCGCGCTGCCGTCTGAACTCGGCCATGATACGGCCATCGAGTTCGCGGCCGCGTGGCAGACGGATTTTCATGGGATTGACGAAGTTGCCATTGACGATGACCTCGTAGTGCAGATGCGGGCCTGTCGACAGGCCCGTATTGCCGATGGTGCCGATGACCTGGCCCTGTCGCACGCGGGCACCCTCTTCGACGCCACGCCCGAAGGTCGACATGTGTGAATAGGACGTGACGTAGCCGTTGGCGTGCTGGATCTCGACACGGCGGCCATAGCCAGTGTCCCACCCGGCCTTGATCACGGTGCCGTGGCCGGCCGAAATGATCGGCGTCCCAACCCGCCCATTGGCCCAGTCTACACCGGTGTGCATCTTTCCGTAGCGCAGGACCGGGTGAAAGCGCATTCCAAAGCCTGAGCGCATCTCGACATCGCCTGCGACGGGCTTGCGCAGCAGGAACTTCTTGAGAGAGCGGCCATCTTCGTCGAAGAAGTCGATCACGCCATCATCGGGTGCATGAAAACGAAAGACACGTCGCGTCTCGCCGCCGACAGATAGGCTGGCGAACAGAAGTTCGGTGCGGCTGCCTTCACCTTCGTCCTCGTCGGTGAAGATGACCTCGAGATTGTCGCCGCCGCTGATCCTGCGCTGAAAATCGAGATCATGTGCAAAGATGCGCACCATCTCGTCAATCAGCACACGTGGCATTTCCAGGCGCAGGGCTGTCTCATAGAGGCTGTCATAGAGGCGCGCGCCGGTCCCTTCGTTGTCATTGTCGTCATCGTCGGCATTCGGTTTGGCAGTGCGCGTCGCACGGCGTGGCTTCGGCTCGTCGTCCTCGCGCACCATCTGGACGGGAACGAAGATGCCGCGATCGTTGACGGCCACCATGGTCTCGATCCGTCCCTCGCTGACAAGGGAGATGCGCACGATCTGGCGCTGATCGCCTGGCCGGGCTCCGGCAACGGTGGTGACTTGCAAGACCTGGCCCTCCGGCAAGGCCTGCACGCGCGAACGACCACCGAGAGCTGCGACCATCGTCCGGATCTGGTCGGGGCCGGCACCGGCTGTCCGCAGCACGGTATCGAAGTTCTCCCCTCGGCGGATCAGCAATACGCGCTCTTCAACCGGGGCCTCGCGTGTGGCCGCAGCGCGTGTCTTGGCCAACTCAGTCACGTTCTCAGGCACGACGCGAACATCGATGTTGGAAAAGATCGTGTCTGTGGCCGGGGCGTAGGCAAGTGGGCCAATCGGAGCCTCGCCTGGCGTGCGCAAGGTGCGGCTCAACATCAATTGCGGGGGAATCGGCAGAACGGCCCGGCGCCCGGCCGCTGCCTGGTTGGCCCGTTCTTCCTCGATCTGGGCAATGACCTCATTGTCCGAGAGCGCAGCCTGAACGCCGCTGAACGCAACAGTGCCAAGGTCGCGCTTGACCAGGGCAACGTCGGCATCTGGCACATCGACGGGCTGCTCTGCCACGCGTTCAGTGCCGGGGGCACCTTCCGAGAATAGCCGGAGCGGGTTGAATGGCGGAATGTCCGCGCTGAGCGTGCCAGCGGTCAGGGACAGGTTTGAGGCAAGACGTATGAAAGGACGGTTCTTGATGACCTCCCGGTCACCGACGCGCTGGCTGAATGGTGCACGTATGACTTGGCGAGCGCTTGGCAAAGCCACCTGCTGCACCAGCTTGTCGCCCTTGCGTGCCGTTGCAGCCGCCGCGCCGGTCGGCGGTGCAGCGGGGCTGACCATCTCCGGGCTCTCTGCAAATGTCGTGTCGCCCTGCGCGGATATATAGACAGCCCCGCCGAGCAGCGCGCAGCCGCAGACACCCACAAGCAAACTGGCCAGGAGCCACCGATACGAAAACCCATGACGGTCGGCAGCAGGACTGGCTCCACCACCGATCACGATGGCTGGTTCATCTCCTAACGGGTTACCCTGCAGCGACGCCGACGTCCTTGACTTGCGTGATGGGGATGCAGCGACCTGTGCTGTCAGCACCGCTATGTGGCTGTTCATGGCTGACCGGGCATCTTCGAAAGTCTTCCCTTGTGGAGAGAGGCATAAGAATGCCGCCGTTGATGCCCAAGTTCAGCATGTGAGCTTGTAACTGCTCAATAACACACCCGCGCTTCTGAGCATGCCCGGCGACGCGGACATAATCAATCACGTTGATTTCTGCCAGACAACGGCAATTTGGGGCGGTTTCGAGGCGTTTCGGGCCATCTCGCCCAAAAACGAAAAGCCTAGCAGGCCAACATGAAACAAAAAAATCGGAAATCGGCAAAAAACATTGCAAATGGGTGTTGACACCTGAGGCCACCCCCGACTATATCCGCTCCACACCGACGGCAACGCCACACGGCGACGCCGCGACCGCGCTCCACATGAGAAACGGTTGCCATCAAGTCCGAATCACTTTCGGGCCATGGCAAAAGTTTCTTCGAAGCGCCGCTCTTTGACAAGTGCAGACAGAAAGAGAAACGTGGACGGCGATGTTCTTGCGGACTGACCTTCGGGTCGGTCATAGATGAGACATTGACGGTCTTGCGTTTTTCGAGCTCACTATTTGGTCGCGAAAGCGACCGAGTGTGAACTCCGTCAATACGCAGTGACTAGTCATTTTCAAATCTCTCCAACTTGAGAGTTTGATCCTGGCTCAGAGCGAACGCTGGCGGCAGGCTTAACACATGCAAGTCGAACGGGCATCTTCGGATGTCAGTGGCAGACGGGTGAGGAACACGTGGGAACATGCCCTTCGGTTCGGAATAACTCAGGGAAACTTGTGCTAATACCGGATACGCCCTTAGGGGGAAAGATTTATTGCCGAAGGATTGGCCCGCGTCTGATTAGCTAGTTGGTGAGGTAA
>JBOFFB010000648.1:0-9400 GCA_051648385.1 Allobosea sp. | reverse complement strand
AATGCTCTAACTTATTATAATCGATCATCTTTCCGCATTCAGATGGATTCCATCTCAATGCAGGATGAAATAGCGGCTCCCGTCATGCGTTTCAGGCAGCCACCGGGTGGGTGAGTGTGCGGCCTTCGACCACCGCATGACACGCAACACCGTTGATCGGCAGCGGGTTCTCGGCCCGGCAGCGATCATTGGCCAGCGGACAGCGCGGGTGGAAAGTGCAGCCCGGAGGAGGGTTGATCGGGTTGGGGATTTCGCCTGCCACCGGAATGCGCGCCCGCCCGCTCATCGCAAGGTCCGGCACCGCATCGAGCAGCATGCGCGTGTAGGGATGACGCGGATGGCTGAACATCTCCTTCGCCTCCGAGACCTCCACAAGTCGTCCGAGATACATCACGCCGATGCGCGTCGCCATGTGGCGTACCACGGCGAGGTTGTGGCTGATGAACAGGTAGGTCAGCCCGAACTGCTGCTGCAGGTCGCGCATCAGGTTGAGGATCTGGGCCTGGACCGACACGTCGAGTGCCGAGGTCGGCTCATCGCAGACGATGAAGTCGGCGTTGGAGGCTAGCGCGCGGGCGATAGCGACACGCTGGCGCTGGCCACCTGAGAATTCGTGCGGGAACTTCTTGCCATCGTCAGGGTGCAGGCCGACCAGCGTCAACAACTCGCCAACGCGCGCCACGATGTTGGCTTCACCATCGATGACGCTGAAGGCGCGGATCGGCTCTGCAATGATCCGGTCCACCCGCCAGCGCGGATTGAGCGAGGCGTATGGGTCCTGGAAGATCATCTGCATCTTGCGGCGCAGCTTGGCGCGCTGGGCCCGCTGGTTCGGGTCGGTCATCGAGATGTCGTCGATGGTGACCTCGCCGCCCGACACGCCGAGCAGGCCGACCACCATCTTGGCGACAGTGGACTTGCCGGAGCCGGATTCGCCCACCAGCGCGAAGGTCTCGCCCTTCCTGATGTCAAACGAGACGCCGTCAACCGCCTTCAGGAACTGCTTGGGCGAGCGTTCGATGACCCGGTTGAGCCAGGGCTTGGAAACATCGAAGACCTTTTTTAGGTCGGTGACCTCGACATAGGGACGCGGGCTCATCGGCTGACCTCCGACGCGATATTGTCATACGTGTCATAAAGATGGCAGGCGACATGCCGCCCATGGGTGGGCAGTGCCACAGGCTGATCGACAAAGCAGCGCGCAAAGGCTTCGCCGCAACGCGGGTTGAAGGCGCAGCCGCGCGGGATCGAAGACAGCCGCGGCATCGAGCCTGGGATCTGCACCAGCCGGTCGGTAGCCGCTTCCAGCGTCGGGATCGCTCCCATCAGGCCCTTGGCATAAGGGTGCATCGGCCGCTGCACGACATCACGCACCGGCCCGATCTCTGCGACGCGGCCAGCATACATCACGGCGACGCGATCAGCGGTTTCTGCGATCACGCCCATATCGTGGGTGACAAGCATCACCGCCATGCCGCGCTCACGGCCCAGCTTCTTGATCAGCGAGATGATTTGCGCCTGCACTGACACATCAAGCGCGGTGGTGGGCTCATCCGCCACGATGAAGTCAGGCTCTGCGCAGAGCGCGAGGGCGATCACGACACGTTGCCTCATGCCGCCTGAAAACTCGTGCGGATAGCCGTCGATGCGCTTTTCGGGCGCAGGAATGCCGACTTCGGTGAGGAGCTCGATGGCCCGGTCGCGGGCCTGCCGCTCGTTCATCGGCAAATGGGTGCGGATGGTTTCAATCAGCTGCTCGCCGACGCGGAACAGCGGGTTGAGCGAGGTCAGCGGGTCCTGGAAGATCATCGCGATCTTGCGGCCCCGGATCTTGCGCATCTCGTCAGGCGGCAGGTTGTCGATGCGCCGCCCGTTGAGGATGATTTCGCCGCCCGAGATGCGGCCCGGCGGCTCGATCAGCCCAATGATGGCCGCGCCCGTGACGGATTTGCCGGCACCGGACTCGCCGACCACGCCGAGCACCTCGCCCTTCGCGATGTCGAACGAAACGCCGTCGATGGCGCGCAGGGTCGCCCTCCGCGTGACGAACTCGACCTGCAGGTTGCGGACGGAAATGACGGCGTCGCTCATGATGTCATGGTCCGCTGGCGCGAGGAAGAACGCATTGGGCTACTCATCTCAGTTTGGGGTTGAGCGCGTCACGCAGCCAGTCACCCAAGAGGTTGATGGCCAGCGCGAGAATGACGAGCATCATGGCGGGGAAGAACAGGATCCACCATTCGCCGGAAAGCAGGTATTTCTGGCCGGAGCGGATCAGCGTGCCGAGCGAGGGCTGGGTGATCGGCAGGCCGACACCGAGGAATGACAGCGTCGCCTCCTCGATAATGGCGAGCGCGAGGTTGATGGTGGCGATGACCAGCACCGGCCCCATCACGTTGGGCAGCACATGCCGCGCCATGATGCCGAAGCCGGAAATGCCCATCAGGCGCGCTGCCTGGACATATTCCTTGTTGCGCTCGACCAGTGTCGAGGCGCGCACGGTGCGGGCATATTGCGCCCAGTTCGACAGGCCGATGGCGATGATGATGACGAAGACAGCGGTGGTCTCGTATTGCTGCGGCGGGATCAGCCCGCGTGCCACACCGAAAATCAGCAGCGCGATCAGGATGGCGGGGAACGAAAGCTGGATGTCGGCTACCCGCATGATCAGCATCTCGATCTTGCCGCCGAGATAGCCTGCCATCAGGCCAAGTCCAATGCCGAGCACCATCGAGAAGATCACCGAGGCGATGCCGACCAGAAGCGACAGCCGCGTGCCGTAGAACAGCGCCGAGAAGATATCGCGACCCTGCTCGTCCGAGCCCATCATGAACAGCATGTTGGAACCCGCACCACGCTCCATCGGGTGGGCGAAACCATCCAGCAGGTTGAGCGCCACCGGATCGAAGGCATTCTGCGGTGCCAGCACATCTGCCAGCAGCGCCATCAGCACGATGATCAGCGTCACCGCCGTCGAGACGATTGCCACGGGCGAGGCTTTGAACGACAGCCACAAATCCGAGTCGCGCCAGATTGCGACGCGTTCCCGGAAGGTCAGCTTGAGCCGTGGCGGCCTGACTGGCGGGGTCATGGGCGGCGGTTTGGTGGCAAGATCGGTCATGTCGTCAACTCGCCGGCACGGTGACGCCGCCGCGCAGGCGCGGATCGACCAGGAAATACAGCATGTCGACGATGAGGTTCACCACCACGAAGACAAGTCCGACGAACATCAGGTACGCCGCCATCACCGGGATATCGACCACCTCGACCGAGCGAACGAACAGCGCGCCAAGCCCCGGCCAGTTGAACACGGTCTCGGTGACGATCGCAAAAGCGATGATCGAGCCCAGTTGCAGACCGGTGATCGTGATGACCGGCACCATGGCATTGCGCAGCGCATGGCGGAAATGCACCGAGCCATCCGACAACCCGCGGGCGCGGGCAAATTTGATGTATTCGGTCCGCATCACCTCAAGCATCTCGGCGCGCACGAGCCGCATGATCAGCGTGAGCTGGAAGAAGCCGAGCGTGATCACCGGCATGATCAGCGACTTGCGGCCTGAATCGGTCAACAGCCCTGTCGTCCACCAGCCGAAGGCGACCACCTCGCCGCGCCCGAACGATGGCAGCCAGCGCAGATACACCGAAAACAGGAAGATCAAGCCGATGCCGATCAGGAATGTCGGTAACGAAACACCGATCAGCGACAGGCTCATGACGATATTGGCGATGACGCCTTTTCGGTTGAGCGCCGCATAGATACCGAGAATAAGGCCCAGACCCAGCGCGGCGATTGCCGACAGCAGTGCCAGTTCGATGGTGGCAGGCAGCCGCTCAATCAGCAGATCAGCGACAGGCCGCCCCTGCCGGTAAGACACACCAAAATCTCCCTGTGCGGCGTTTCCCAGAAAGCGCGCGAATTGCAACGGAAACGGATCGTTCAATCCCAGCGAATCAGCCAGTTCCTGCCTGTCCTTGAGGGTCGCATCCTGCCCGACGATCGAGGCCACCGGATCACCGACATAACGGAACATCGAGAAGGCGATGAACGCGACAGCCAGCATCACAAGCGTGGCCTGCGTCAGACTTCTCAGAAGGTAAGCCAGCATGAAACGCTTCTTTTTGACACTTGCAAGATTATTGTCAGTTGAAAGAACAAGGCCGGGATGATCGATCGCTATAAGTGAGAGCATTGCGTACCCACAAAACCGGTACCCACCCTCGCCTTCGCGAGGGCATGCTTTTGTGCGCAATGCTCTGCAGCCCATCCCGGCCAGGGGATGTGGTGTCAGATCAAGAACCGCGTGCGTTCAGGAAGCGCATCTTCGGTGTGTTCTCGACATCGGTCGGGATGTTCCACTCGCTGCGCATGGCACCAGCGATGAACTGCATGTGCATGGGTGCGTAGACGTCGTTCTCCTTGATGAACTTCCAGATCGCCGCAATCGTCGCATTGCGCTTGGCAGGATCGATCTCGGAGCTCAGGCTGTCGATCTGGGCATCAAGTGTGGCATTCGACAGGCCCGTGCCGTTCCAGGTGCCGGCGCTCGGCGTCTTGGTGCGGTACAGGTCGTTGAAGACATAATGGCTGTCGAAGGTCGGGATGCCCCAACCAAGCAGGTAGAAATCATACTCGCCCTTCTGCACACCGGGGAAATGAATCCGGAGAGATTGTGCCACCAGCGTGGTCTTGATGCCGATCTGGCCGAGCATCGAAACTGCCGACTGGCAGATGCCCTCGTCGTTCACGTAGCGGTCATTGGTGCAGTGAAGTGTGACCGAGAAGCCGTTGGGATAGCCGGCATCAGCCAGCAGCTTGCGTGCCGCAGCAGCATCGTACTTCGGCCAGGTGTCGAGTTCCTTGGTGTAGCCATTGATATACGGCGTTGCGATCACGCCGACCGGGGTCGACTGGCCGCGCATGGTGACGCGCTGGATGGCCTCGCGATTGATCGCGGTGTTGACCGCCTGACGCACGCGAACATCGGCAAAGGGGTTCTTGCCCTTCACGTCAGACGAGCGTAGCTCCGGCAGGCCGACATTCATGCCAAGGAAGATCGGGCGGTTTTCCGGGCCGGTGTTGACGCGGATATTGGTCGATGTCTGCAGCCGGGCGATGTCCTGCACCGGCACGTCCTGAAGGTAATCGATTTCACCGGAAAGAAGCGCTGCGACGCGTGTCGCGGCTTCCGGGATAGGGCGATAGACGATTTCGGTGATGCCATGGTTGGCTTCAGCCGCTCCCCAGTAGCCTACAAAGGTGCGCATGACGGTGCGCACATCGGGCTCGCGGGTGGCAAGCTGGAATGGGCCAGTGCCGTTCGCCTGCCGGGTCGCGCCGTTCTCGACCTTCTCGCGCAGGTTCTGCGGGGTCGCGGCATTGTTGGCCTCGGCCCACTCCTTGTCCATGATCATCAGGTTGGTCAGGTTGTTGACCAGAAGCGGGTTCGGGCCGCCGGTCTTGAAGTGGACGGTCATGTCATCGACCTTGGTGATGTCCGTCACGCCGACAAGCAGCGACTTCATGTCAGCTGCCGGCATCAGCGCGCGCTTCATCGAGAACACGACGTCATCGGCATTGAAGGCATTGCCATTGTGGAACTTGACGTTGGGCCGCAGCTTGAACTCCCAGGTGGTCGGATCGGTCGGCAGCACGCGCCATGAGGTGGCCAGCGCACCGACAAGCTTGCCGTCAAAACCGCGGATGACCAGCGGCTCGTAGATGTTGTGGGCCAGAACGTGGTTCGGGCCGGTATTGCCCGAATGCGGATCGAGTGTCGTCGCATCCTGGCTACGCGCCCAACGCAGGGTCTTGGCATCGACCGTAACCGTGGTCAGGAACGTCGCGGCCATCAGCGTGCCGACGATGGCGATTGTCTTGAAGGGTTTCATCTGGTGCCTACCTCCCGAGCCCGCATTTTGCGGGCAGCAAAAACATGAGACTAGGGTGCACTTGGACGTCTGTCACGCACCTGTCTGGACAATTGCGTAAATTGACTGCCTCAATCACGCAAGCACTGCAGATTAAAGAGGCTCGTTCACCTCAGTTTAGGATTGAGCGCGTCACGCAGCCAGTCGCCGAGCAGGTTGATGGCCAACACCAGCGCCGCCAGCGTCAGGCCGGGGAAGATCACCACCCACCACTCGCCGGAAAACAGGAACTCGTTGCCGATGCGGATGAGCGTGCCGAGCGAAGGTTCGGTCGGCGGCAGGCCGACGCCAAGGAACGACAATGTCGCCTCCGTGATGATGGCCAGCGCCATGTTGATCGTGACGATGACCAGCACCGGGCCGATGACATTCGGCAGCACATGGCGAAACAGGATGGTGACGCGGCCAAGACCGATCAGGCGTGCGGCCTGCACATATTCCTTGTTGCGCTCGACCATTGTCGAGCCGCGCACGGTGCGGGCATATTGCACCCAGAAGCTCAGCCCGATCGAGATCACCAGCACCCAGAACACCAGCACTTCAGATTTCGCCGTGCCGACCAGGGCCCGCATGGTGCCGTCGATCAGGAGCGCGATCAGGATGGCGGGAAAGGTCAGCTGCACATCCGCGATGCGCATGATCACACTGTCGATTGTCCCGCCGAGATAACCCGAGACGAGCCCAAGGGTGATGCCGATGGTGGCGGCAAGCACAACGCCAAGCAGGCCGACGGTCAGCGATATCCGCATGCCGAACAGGATCGAGGACAGGACGCATCGTCCCTGCTGGTCAGTGCCAAGCGGAAAGCGCCATTCGCCGTCCGCCAGCCAGGCAGGTGGCTTGCCGCCATCGAGCAGGCTGAGGCTTGCCAGGTTGAACGGGTCGTTCGGCGCGATCTGATGGGCGAAAATCGCCGAGAATATCAGGATGAACGTGATCAGGGCCGCCGTCATCGTCAGCCATGACCGTGTGAACGAATACCACAGATCGGACTGGAAGAACCGCGCCGCAAGAGAGGGTGGGCGGACCGGCTTGTCTTGTGCGAGTGCGTCGCTGATTTGGGGGGGCGCTGACATCGGCATGCTTCCTCAGGCAGCCTTGCCGGAAATGCGGATGCGCGGATCGACAACAGCATAGAGCATGTCGACGACCAGGTTGATCAGCACGAACAGCGTCGCCACCAGCAACAGGTAGGCTGACATGATCGGGATATCGACCGTCTGCACCGCTTGCAGGAACATCAATCCCATGCCGGGCCACTGGAACACCGTTTCGGTGATGATGGCGAAAGCGATGAGCGCGCCGAGTTGCAAGCCGGTGATGGTGATGACTGGGATCAGCGTATTCTTCAGCGCGTGGCGATAGTTCACGGCATGGGCGGTGAGACCGCGCGCCCTGGCGAACTTGACGTAATCTGTCCGCAGCACCTCCATCATTTCCGAGCGCACCAGCCGCATGATCAGCGTCATCTGGAACAGCCCTAGCGTGATCGATGGCAGAACAAGCGAACGGATGCCCTCCCAGGTCAGGAACCCGGTAGTCCAGAACCCGAGATTGACTACACCCTGCCGGCCAAAGGAGGGCAGGAGGCCAAGCGTCACCGAGAAGACGAATATCAGAAGTATTCCGATCAAAAACGTCGGAAGCGAGATGCCGACGAGTGAGACCGTCTGAAACACACGTGCCAGCCATGAATTGGGCTTGAGCCCGGCATAGACTCCCATCGGGATGCCGGCGAAAAGCGCGAACATGGCGGAGGCGAAGGCGAGTTCCATCGTGGCAGGGAACCGGTCGCCGATCAGCTTCGCCACCGGCTGGCGGTTCTGGTAGCTGACACCGAATTCGAAGCGGGCAGCATTGCCGACGAAGCGGCCAAACTGGACGATGACCGGGTCATCAAGGCCGAGGTTCTTGCGGATCTGCAACCGCTCTTCGAGCGTCGTGTCCTGGCTGGTCATCTGCTGCGTCGGATCACCGACGAAACGGAACAGCGAGAACGAGATCAGCGCGACCGTGAGCAGGACCAGGATGGCCTGTCCGATGCGGTGAAGGATGAAGGCGAGCATGTAGGCAACCTTTTGGACGCCACCCCGACATCGGTCGGCAAGCGCGAACGCGCGTCCGAACCTATGCGAGGTTCAGCCTTCGCATGCGAAGGCCACCTGGAAGAGAAAAGGAACGGCAAGGTGTCGCCGTTCCCTCATGTCAAAGCGCGAAATGCGCCATTACTTCTTGGTCACCCAGTAGAACAGCGGCTGGTTGTCGGCGCGCTGGGCCAGTTCGACGCTCTTGGCGACACCCCAGGCCAAGGCCTGCTGATGCAGCGGGATGTAGCCCACTTCATTGTGCAGGATGGTGAAGGCCTCAAGGATCATCGCATCGCGCTTGGCTGTGTCGATCTCGACCAGGACCTGGGCGGTGAGGGCATCAACGCGGGCATTCGAAAAGCCGCCATTGTTGAACTGACCACGCCCGCCGGAACCGTCTGCCGTGCGCGTGTGCAACAGGTCACTGAGCACGTTGTGCGCGTCGCCGGTGCCGGGGGTCCAGCCCAGCAGGTAGAACGGCGTGTTGTAGATCGGCGAATTGATCTTGGCGAAGAAGGCTGCACGCGGGACCGCCTGCAGGTTGATCTTGATGCCGACACGGGCAAGCATCGCCGTCACGGCCTGGCAGATCGGGCCGTCGTTGACATAACGATCATTCGGGCAGTCGAAATCGACCTCGAAACGCACGCCATCGGCGCCGCCGACGCGGGGGTAGCCCGCCTCGTCCAGCAGCTTGTTGGCGGCGGCCAGATCGAACGGGTGCCGCTTGATCGCGCTGATCTGCGGGAAGAACAATGGCGAGATCAGCGAAGCTGCCGGAACAGCCGCGCCGCGCATCACCTGCCGGCGGATCGCCTCGATGTCGACGGCCTGGTAGAAGGCCTTCCGCACGCGCACATCCTTGAACGGGTTCTTGCCCTTCACGGAGGAGGCGGTGAGTTCAGGCCGCATCTGGTCGAAAGACAAGTAGATTGTGCGGACTTCCGGACCTTCGAGGACGCGAGCATTGGCCGAGGCGTTGATGCGCGGCACATCCTGCAGCGGCACGGGGTCGATCACGTCAACTTCGCCTGACAGGAGTGCGGCCACGCGGGTCGGCGCCGAGGTGATCGGGGTGAACACCACGCGATCGAGATTGTGCTCGACCTTGCCCCACCAGTTCGGGTTCTTGTCGAACACGGTGCGCACACCAAGCGCGTGCTCGGTGATGCGGAATGGGCCAGTGCCGTTGGCGTTGATTGTGGCAAAGCCGGGCGTGGTCGCCTGTGGAGCTGGCGGGATCTGGGCGTTGTTCGCCTCGGTCCACTCCTTGTCCATGATATACCAGGTGTCCCAGGCATAGTGCAGGATGGGGTTCGGGCTCTTCAGCTTCACATCGACCGTGTGGTCATCGACCTTCGAGAATTCGGGGCCGCCCGACA
>JBOFFB010000647.1:0-4884 GCA_051648385.1 Allobosea sp. | reverse complement strand
CTGACGTCCTCGACGCGAGCGGAGATGAAGATGTGCAGCATCTCCGTCGCGCCGATCCCATCCTGGATGGTGATGCCGGTCGCAGCCTTCCACGCATCGAACGTGGCGAGCGGCAGCGCTTCGCCGGCGGAGACGCAGATGCGCAGGCTGACTGCCAATCCAGGCTGCATCCTGGCGAGAATGGCGCGGTAGGCCGTGGGCGCAGTGAAGCAGATGGTGGGCCTGAGGTTCGCCATTGCTGCCAGCAGATCATCGGGCGATGCTTTCTCCAGCAGGATGGTCGACGCGCCGACCCTCAGCGGAAACAACACCAGCCCGCCAAGCCCGAAGGTGAAGGCAAGCGGCGGCGAGCCGATGAAACGATCACTGGCGCGGGCCTTGAGGACCTCGGCGCCGTAGGCATCGCAGATGGCGAGAAGGTCGCGGTGAACATGCATCGTCGCCTTCGGTTCTCCGGTTGTGCCAGAGGTAAAGCCTATCAGGCAGACATCGTCGGCCGCCGTGTCACAGGCAGAAAAACTGTCTGGCGCATCGCCGACAAGGTTGTCCAACTCGTCATCCATGCTGACGATCCGCGCAAGACAAGGCTCCGAAATCGCTGCCTGCTCAAGCTCAGCGCGCAGCATTGGCGCGCAGAATGCCAGCGAAACCTGTGCCTTGGCGATGATGAAGCCAAGTTCCCTGGCGCGCAACATCGGCATGGTTGCCACCACGATGCCGCCCGCCTTGAGAATTGCCAGATAGATCACGGCGAGCCACGGAGAATTGGGCGCACGCAGCAGCACCCGGTTGCCCGGTGTCATGCCGAGCTTCGTTGCCAGAACATGGGCCACACGGTTCACGCGCAAGGCAGTCTCGGCATAGCTCCATATCGTACCGTCTGCCCCGATCAGGCATGATGCAGCGCCATGGCCGTCTGCCAGATGGTTATCAAACAACTCGCTCACGGCATTGAGGCGATCAGGGTATTGCAGCCCCGGTAGTGTGAATCGGAACTGAGGCCAGTTTGCTCGCGGCGGAAGATTGTCGGCAGCAAAACTGTCGAGATGTGCGCTCCGGCTCATGGCACGGCCCCTTGTGCCCGTTCGGCCAGCAGCGCGCGCGCGATGATCACTTTCTGCACCTCGGTTGCGCCCTCATAGATGCGCAGCGCCCGGACCTCGCGGTACAGTTCTTCAACCTTGTTGCCAATACGCACGCCCTCGCCACCGAAAATCTGGATGGCACGGTCGATGACCTTCTGCGCCATTTCGGTGGCAAACATCTTGGCCATGGCTGCTTCGCGCGTGATGCGGGCAGCGCCATTGTCTTTCGTCCAGGCCGCGCGATAGATCAGCAGCGCCGCCGCATCGATATCGGTCGCGCTGTCGGCGAGCGCGGCCTGCGTCAGTTGCAAGTCTGCCAGCACACCGCCGAACATGGGCCGCGTCGCTGCCCGTTCGAGTGCCTCGTCCAGCGCCCGGCGGGCAAGGCCAAGTGCTGCCGCGCCAACTGTCGGGCGAAACACATCGAGCGTCGCCATGGCAATCTTGAAGCCCTCGCCCGACGCACCGATGCGCTGGCTGACGGGCACACGGCAATCGGCAAAGTTCAGTGTCGCCAGCGGGTGCGGTGCGCTGACATCGATGCGGTCCGCGATCTCGAAGCCGCGTGTGCCAGTCTCGACCACATAAGCGCTGATGCCGCGCGTGCCAGTGCCAGCACCATCGCGTGCGAAAACGATGTAATGATCAGCGATGCCACCATTCGAAATCCAGGTCTTGGCCCCGTTCAGCCGCACATGGCCGTTGCCGTCGGGTAGTGCGGTGGTGGTCATCGCGCCGACGTCCGAGCCGGCATCAGCCTCGGACAGCGCAAAGGCCGCAATCGCGCGCCCGTCGCGCACGGCAGGCAGATAACGCGTCTTTTGCGTCTCATTGCCGAACAGGCTGATCGGGCCGGTGCCAAGACCCTGCATGGCGAAGGCGAAATCGGCGAGGCCACCATGATAGGCGAGTGTCTCACGCGCGATGCACAAGGCACGCACATCGAGACCGGTGGCTGCCTCCCCACCATCACCCGGCACCACATGGGTGAGAAACCCGGCCTGTCCAAGTGCTGCGACGAGCCTGCGGCAGGAGCCATCCACATCATGATGGTCGATCAGACCGGGCACATGGGACGCCGACCACCCATCAAGCTCTTGCGCCAGCTTGCGGTGCCGATCATCCAGAAATGGCCAGGACAGGAAGCTGCGATCGGCCATGATTGCCTCAATTGCCTTCGAACACTGGCTTGCGCTTCTCGGCAAACGCCTCGAAGGCGCGGCGAAAATCGGCGGTGGTCATGCACAAGGCCTGGGCGATGGCCTCGGCCTTGATCGCCTCCTCGATGCTCATTGCCCATTCCATGGCGAGCATCTTCTTGGTGATGTCATTGGCGAAGGTCGGCCCTTCGGCCAACTGAAGGGCCAGCGCGGTGGCATCCTTGAGCACCACGTCCGCGCTGCAAAGCCGGTTGAAGAAGCCCCAGCGCTCAGCCTCCTCGCCGCCCATGACGCGGCCCGTGAACAGCAACTCCGACGCCCGCCCATAACCGACGATGCGCGGCAGCATGGCGCAAGCGCCCATGTCGCAGCCCGCGAGGCCAACCTTGTTGAACAGGAAGGCGACCTTGGCCGACGCGGTGCCAAGCCGGAGATCTGACGCCATGGCAATGATCGCGCCCGCGCCGACGCAGACACCATCAATGGCCGCAACAACCGGCTGAGGGCAGGCGCGCATGGCCTTGACCAGATCGCCGGTCATCTCCGTGAAGCGCATCAGCCCCTTGGTGTCCTTGGCGAGCAACGGCTCAATGATTTCAAAGACATCACCACCGGAGCAGAAATTGCCTCCGGACCCCGTCACCACCACGGCCTTGACCGCATCATCATGCTGAAGCTGCCGGAAGAAGCCGACGAGCTCGGCGTAACTTTCGAACGTCAGCGGGTTCTTCCGGTCCGGCCGGTTCAGGGTCACCGTCGCGACACGGTTCATCACGTCAAGCTGAAAGTGCTCGGCACTGCGCACAGGTGTTGCCATCAGCCTTGTCCATCCTGCCTCAGGGCCTTGCGCGTGGAGAGTTTCAGTTTGCCAAGAAGCCCCATCAGCTGGTCCATCTCGACATGGTCCAGACCAGCGAAAAAGTCCGCGATCCAGTCTCCATGCTCACGCGCCATGGTGGCAAAGGCCGCATCCCCCTTTGCCGTCAGGATCACATGGACAACGCGGCGGTCATGCGGCGAGACGAGCCTCTCGATCTGGCCAGCCTCGACCAGCCGCTCGACAAGCGCGGTGAGATTGCCATTGCTGACCATCATGCGGCTCGAAAGTTGGCTCAGCGTCATGCCGTCCGGAGCCTTGTGCAACTGTGCCATCAGATCAAAGCGCGGCAAGGTCACATCGAAGGACCGGCGCAGGCGCGAGCGAATTTCGTCCTCGACCAGCGTGGTGCAGGTCAACAGCCTGAGCCAGAGCCTGAGCTCTGCCTTGTGATCGCGCGGGCGCTCGCTGACCACGGTTTCGGCGTCGACCATGTTGGTGGCAGTTTCTGCGAGCAGGTCGTCCATCAGCCCGTTTCCCCACCCGACACGCCCAGCGCGATGCCATTGACAGCGGCGGCCAACGGGCTTGCCAGATAAAGCACGGCAGCGGCGACCTCATCAGGCGTCACCATGCGGCCTTGCGGGTTGGCCCTTGTCAGTTCAGCCCGAGCCTCTGTTTCGCTGCGCCCTGTCTTGTTCATGATCGTGGCCACCGCATCGCGAACCAGCTCGGTCTCGGTGTAGCCCGGGCAGACCGCGTTGATGGTGACACCGGTGCGTGCCAGTTCCTGCGCCAGTGCTCGCGTCATGCCGATCACGCCGTGTTTGGCCGCAGTATAGGCCGACACGTAAGGATAGCCCTTCAGCCCGGCAGTACTGGCGATGTTGATGACGCGGCCGCGTTTGCGCTCGAGCATCGACGGCATGACCAGGCGGGTCAAGGCAAACACACTTTCGAGATTGAGCGCCAGAATACGTCTGAGCATATCCGGATCCGTGCGCGTGATCGGCGCGGTCTCGACACCACCGGCGTTGTTGACGAGGATGGTCACGGGGCCAAACTCGGCCGTCGCTGCAGCAAGGCAGGCCACCAGCGATGTCTCGCTGGTCACGTCGGTCACATGATGCGACATGCGTTGGTCGACCGGCGCAGACACACCCCAGTTACGTGCTGCGAGGCTGACTTTCGCGCCTTGCGCATGAAGTGCCACCGCGATCGCAGCGCCGATGCCCCGGCTTGCCCCGGTGATCAGGACATGTTCGTTGGACAAGGCACCTTGGGGCATCCGGCTCTCCGGGCAAATGATCGGCAGGGACTTCTGCCGGGACTCAAACTATTTTAAGCTTCAAATAAATCAAGACCTCGCTCCATCGTCACGCCGGCCACAAAAAGTGAGATGAACGTACACGCCGCCAATGCAATGACGGCGTTCTCCTTCATGTTGGCCAGAGTGCCTTGCTCGGGCACCGGCCATCTTCAAGGGAGTGTCGTGCGTGCCAAATCATCCCAGTTGTGGTCGTGAGCTCATCTCGCTCAGGTTTGCGGCCTTCAAGCCATATTGCCGCCCAGCGCCAGATCAGCTATCGGATGATTGTGCAAAGCACCCGTAGCTCAGCTGGATAGAGCGCTGCCCTCCGAAGGCAGAGGTCACTGGTTCGAATCCAGTCGGGTGCGCCAATCTTTTCAATGACTTAGAGCGTCGCCCGACCCGATTGAATCGTTGGGTTCCCAAATCAGTTTTGGTCTGATTCAAGGTTCACTTCATCTGGAGTGTGTCTTGATGCCCCGATCCTTGTCCGTCGATCTTCGCCAGCGGGTT
>JBOFFB010000646.1:0-2753 GCA_051648385.1 Allobosea sp. | reverse complement strand
GAAGGTGTGAAAGTTCGCAGTGGTTGTGTTGTCCGAGCACGGTGTGCCGATGACATAGAGCCGCTCGAAACCAAGTTCCTCCTCCAGCGCCCTGAGCGCGTAGACCTGGCAAGGGATGCCGATGATGGCGAGGCGCTTGAAGCCCTGCGTGCGTGCTGGCTCCAGCAGGGCCAGCAGCGGCGCGTAGCCCATGCGCATGCCCCGGCACCTGGCCAGATCGCGCGGGTCTGTCACGAGCACCGGCACCGGCTTCCACACGTCGTCGGCATCCGGCGCCATGGTCAGCACAGCATCCACCGCGCCGGTTTCAAGCAGCCGTTCGGCAATGCGCGTGGTGATGCCGGTCCACTGCGCGCCAGTTGACGGGTGCTTCAGGGCTGCACGGTGCATGGTGCGGAATGGGCCAAAATGCAGCTCGTCAGGCCTCGCAGCATCACGTGCGCGGCCATGAACCCTGGCCTCCAGCGCAGGGTAGTCTGGTTTGATGAACTGGCAGGCCCTGCCGCAAGCCTTCGGGTTCTCCATGCGCGATACGCCGCAATCGGTGCACAGTGAGCGTGGCTCCGGGTTGGCAAGAGGCGGCGTCCACAACGGCAGCAGTGCCTGAATCGTCTGTTTCATAAGAGCAGCTCCCCGAACTGCTCAGCGACCATGGCCGAGCGCCGCTGATCTGTCACCTTGTGGTGATTGCGGGCATTTCGTTCGTGCGCAGGCTGGCTCCGAATCGCATAGACCATCTGCATGTCAGCACAACGCTCGCTATTTCTCGAAGTTGCACGATCTGCGCTGGGCCGCCCCTGGCGTCAGCGCCTTGACGGGCCGGGTCTCGCGCTTGCAGAAAATCTGGTGCAGGTCGAGGGGCTGAGTGACACGCTTGCCCGTGTGCTGGCAGCTCGCGGTGTCACGGGCCGCGAACTCACAGGCTTTCTCGAGCCGCGCCTGCGTGACCTCATGCCCGACCCAGCCACGCTCACTGACATGGCGCCGTGCGTTACAAGGTTGACACATGCCGTCTCGCGCGGCGAGCACGTCGCAATTTTTGGTGACTATGACGTCGACGGAGCCTGTTCCAGCGCCTTGCTAGCGCGCTTTCTCGAGGCGTGCGGTGCGCGCCCGCGCATCCACATTCCCGACCGCCTGATCGAGGGCTATGGCCCCAACACCGAGGCCATCCGGATGCTGGCCGGGGAGGGTGCAACACTGTTGGTCGCTGTCGATTGCGGCACGACCAGCCATGAGCCCTTCGCCGAGGCGATGCGGCTTGGCATGGATGTGCTGGTGCTGGATCATCACCAGGCTCCAGTGGAGTTGCCGACCATCACGGCCCTGGTCAATCCCAATCGGCAGGATGACCTCTCCGGCCTTGGCCATTTGTGCGCGGCTGGTGTCGTCTTCATGGCGCTGGTCGCCCTGTCGCGCGCTCTTCGCGAGGCCGGCCATGCCCCGAGCTTCGACCTGCTCGGCGAGCTTGATCTGGTGGCTTTGGCCACCGTCGCAGATGTCGCGCCACTCGTCGGCCTGAACCGCGCCTTCGTGCGCCAGGGATTGACCATCGCGCGCGAACGGACGCGGCCCGGACTTGCTGCGCTCATGGACGTGTCCGGGCTCAATGGCCCACTCGAAGCCTGGCATTTCGGTTTTCTGATCGGCCCGCGTATCAATGCGGGTGGGCGCATTGGTGACGCCTCGCTGGGCGCCAAATTGCTCACGCTCGATGACGACATCGCGGCGCGCGACATCGCGGTTCAACTCAACGATCTCAATCGTGACAGGCAGGAGATCGAGCGCGCCGCCGTCGAGGAAGCGTTCGGCCAAGTCGAAGCGCAACTGACGCGCGAGGGCGACAGCCCAGTGATCGTCGCCGCCTCGCCCGACTGGCATCCCGGGATTGTCGGTTTGGTTGCCTCGCGCCTGAAGGAGCGTTTTCGCAAGCCAGCCTTCGCGTTTGCCATGAACGAGGCGGGCGGGGGCATAGGCTCGGGTCGTTCGGTCATCGGCGTCGATCTTGGCCGCGCAGTGCGCCAGGCTGCCGAAGGGAGTGTGATCCTCAAGGGCGGCGGCCACGCGATGGCGGCGGGTGCAACCCTGGCAAGCGGGGGTCTTGCAGCTTTCAGCGCGCTGATCCGTCGAGAACTGGCAGCACAGGTCCATGACGCCGACGCCGCAGATGCGCTGATGATCGATGCGAGCCTCACCGCTGGAAGCGCTACGCCTCGCCTTGTGGCGGAATTGGCACAAGCAGGGCCATTCGGTTCAGGCTCGCCGGAGCCGATGTTCGTGTTTCCGCGGCACCGGATCATCGAGGCGCAGGTGCTTGGCGCAGGCGGCCATGTCCGCATCAAGATCAAATCCGGTGATGGCGCAGTCACCGGCGGCGTTGCCTTCCGCAGTGCTGATCAGCCACTCGGGCAAGCGTTGATGGCTGCGCGCGGCACCCTTGCCCATGTCGCTGCCACCTTGTCGGTGGACCGCTGGGGCGGCGGCGAGCGGGCGGAGTTGCGCATTGCTGACATCGCCGCGCAGGCGCACGGATGAACATTTATCGCTTCGCGTGGTGATGAGCCGCGGGCAACCGCGCAAAAAACCGTGCGCCGACATGGTTTTCGCACTTGCCCCAATGCTGAGCCGCCACTATACCGACGCTGCTTCGCATGGGTGCTCTGCCCCGGCATAAGCCCGCGCCCATCGTCTAGCGGTTAGGACACGTCCCTTTCACGGATGAGACCGGGGTTCGATTCCCCGTGGGCGCGCCA
>JBOFFB010000645.1:0-2893 GCA_051648385.1 Allobosea sp. | reverse complement strand
GCGCTTATGACTTCATCGAGAAACCATTCAAGGCTGACAGGCTGGTTCTTGTAGCGGATCGCGCTCTGGAAGCGTCGCGGCTCAAGCGTGAGGTCAAGGATCTCAGGACCCGCACCGTGCAAGCCAGCCGCATCGTCGGGCGATCCAGCGCTGCCAACCAGCTGCGCAACACACTTGAACGGGTCGCCCCGACAAATGCCCGCGTCATGATCACAGGTGAGCCCGGAACCGGCAAGGAACTGGCAGCGAGGACGCTGCATGCATTGTCTGCGCGCGCCTCGGGGCCATTTGTTGTGGTGAACTCAGCCACGATCACGCCCGAGACGATGGAAGAGGAACTGTTCGGCATCGAGGCCGTCGATGGCAGGATGCGCAAGGTCGGTGCTCTTGAAGAGGCGCACAGCGGCACGCTCTATTTCGACGAGATTGCGGATATGCCGAAGGAAACGCAAGGGCGCATCCTGCGTGTGCTTGTCGACCAGAACTTCCAGCGCGTGGGTGGCACAACGCGGGTTCACGTCGATGTTCGGATCATATCTTCGACCTGCAAGGATGTTGTCACCGAAATCGCCGAAGGTCGTTTCCGGGAGGAGCTGTTCCACAGGCTCAACGTTGTTCCCGTGCGGGTTCCTGCACTCTCCGAGCGCCGGGAGGATGTGCCTGAGTTGATCGGTTTCTTCATGGAGCAACTGTCAGTGGCCTCAGGGCTGCCGCGCCGGTCGATTGCCGGTGACGCGATGGCTGTGCTGCAATCGCATGAATGGCCGGGAAACGTCCGCGAATTGCGCAACAACGTCGAGCGGCTGATGATCCTCACCAAGGGTGATCCGCTCGCCGAGATCACGACCGAGATGTTGCCAGCGGAGGTCGGGGCTCTCGTTCCTGCGACGCCGTCAGGCTCGGGGGGCGAGAAGCTGATGAGCTTGCCGCTGCGCGAGGCACGAGAAATTTTCGAGAAAGAGTATCTTGTCGCGCAGATTGCACGGTTCTCGGGCAACATCTCCCGAACAGCGGAATTCATCGGGATGGAGCGGTCCGCGCTACATCGCAAGTTGAAATCGTTGGGGGTTGAGTGACGCAGCGCAAAGCGGTAGTTCCAGGTACAAGTTTTGCTTGCACGTGGCTTTAACATATCGAAGATTTGAACCACTGTCGTCCCCACGGATGCCACAGGAACAGGCGCTGACAACCGGATCAGGTCAGCGCCACGATCAATAAGATCCCAAAAAAGGAAGACTTCAATGGCGGGTGAGCGGGCTCAGAATCTGCAAGACACATTCCTGAATTACGTGCGGAAGAACAAGATTTCCGTGACGATCTTTTTGGTGAACGGTGTCAAACTTCAGGGTGTTGTGACCTGGTTCGACAATTTCTGTGTGCTGTTGCGGCGCGACGGTCACTCGCAGCTTGTCTACAAGCACGCCATCTCGACGATCATGCCCGGCAGCCCGGTTGCGCTGTTCGAGGGCCACGAAGAAGCCGAAAAGTAAGCGTGGTCAGACTGCCTGGCCGTGAAGATCGTAGGCGTCTGCGCGTTCAATCTTCACCGTCACGATGTCACCGGCGCGCAGTGGTCTGCGAGACGTGACATGGACATTCCCGTCGATCTCCGGCGCATCCCAGACTGATCGCCCCTTCGCGGCGGTCGGGCCGGCTTCATCGATGATGACCTTGATGCGCCTGCCAACACGCGAGGCCAGTACTTTCGTTGAAACAACCTGCTGCGCTTCCATGAAACGCTTGTAGCGCTGCTCCTTGATCTCGTCGGGCACGACGGCGAGACCGAGATCATTGGCGACAGCGCCCTTGACCGGCTCATACTTGAAGCACCCAACGCGTTCGAGTTTCGCCTCCTTGAGCCAGCCCAGCAGAAACTCGAAGTCCTCGTCCGTTTCGCCCGGAAACCCGACGATGAAGGTCGAACGCACGCCAAGATCGGGGCATATCTCGCGCCACTTGCGGATGCGCTCCAGCGTCTTTTCCTGATGCGCCGGCCGCTTCATGGCCTTCAGCACGTTCGGCGAGGCATGCTGAAATGGAATGTCGAGATATGGCAGCACCAACCCATCAGCCATCAGTTGGATGACCTCGTCGACATGAGGGTATGGATACACGTAATGCAGCCTGACCCATGCGCCAGATTGGCCAAGTTCGCGCGACAGATCGAGAAACTTGGCGCGGACCTCGCGATCCTGAAAGGTACTGGTCGCATAGCGGATATCGACGCCGTAAGCGCTCGTGTCCTGCGAGATCACCAGCAGCTCCTTGACGCCTGCCTTGACCAGCTTTTCAGCCTCGCGCAGCACATCACCAGCAGGTCGAGAGACGAGGTCGCCGCGCAGCTTCGGAATGATGCAGAAGCTGCACCGATTGTTGCAACCCTCTGAAATCTTGAGATAAGCGTAGTGGCGCGGCGTGAGTTTTATGCCCTGCGGCGGCACAAGGTCTAGATAAGGATCATGCGCGGGTGGCAGCGCCTGATGCACCGCACCGAGCACGCTTTCATAGGCTTGCGGACCGGTGATGGCGAGCACATTGGGGAAGCGCTCCCGAATTTGCTCGGGTTCCGCGCCCATGCAGCCAGTGACGATGACCTTGCCGTTTTCCGACAAGGCGCGTCCGATGTTATCCAGAGACTCGGCCTTGGCGGAGTCGAGAAAGCCGCAGGTGTTGACAATGACCAGATCAGCGCCAGCATGCGTCCGCGTCAGTTCATAGCCTTCGGAGCGCAGGGAGGTGATGATCCGTTCGGAATCCACCAGAGCCTTCGGGCAGCCGAGCGAGACAAACGAGATTTTCGGGGCAGGGGCGTTCATGAGGCTCTCGTGGGTGCGCATGGCGCGCTGTCATCTGGCGCATGAGCGCAAAACTGGCGGAAGGGGTGGGATTCGAA
>JBOFFB010000644.1:0-2953 GCA_051648385.1 Allobosea sp. | reverse complement strand
GTGACCGAGGCCGAAGTCGCGTTGCTGTGCCCGGTGTCCGGTGTGAGCGTGGTTGAGCCGGTTGCCGAGCGCAAATGGGTATTCCGCCCCGGACAGGGCGGCGATCTGTCTGTCGCCAAGGTGCTGGACTACGCGCGCCGCGCCGGGTGGAAAAAGCTGGGCATTCTCTATTCCGCCGACGCTTATGGCGAAGACGGGCGTGATAATATGCGCAAGCTTGCCGCTGGCGCTGGCGTGTCCCTCGATCGTGAGGAATCGTTTCCGGCGAACTCAACGGACCTGAAGCCTCAGCTCGCCAAGCTGAAATCGGCCGGTGTCGATGCTATTTTCATGCACGGCCTCGGTGCGCCGTCCGCCATTGTCTACAAGAATGCGCGTGAGCTTGAACTGGCGACGCCAATCATCTCCGGGCATGGCCAGGCAAACAGCGCGTTCCGGAATGCAGTGGGCGATGCAGTGATCGGGCAGCCGATCGTGGGAGCACCTGTTCTTGTGTGGAGTGAGTTGCCGAACTCTCATCCCCAGAAGAAGGTTTCGGAGTCGTTCGTCACCAAGTACCAGGCCAAGTTCGGAATCGCCCCTGATATGTTCGCGGGCGTGGCCTATGACTCGGCCAACATGGTTCTGCAAGCGATCCGCGAGACCAATGGCGAGCGTGCCCAGATTCGCGATTGGCTCGAAAACAAGGTGAAGAACTATGTCGGTGTGACCGGCGTCTTCAACTTCAGCGCCAAGGATCACGCGGGCTTAAAGAGCGATGCTCTCGTGATGATGATTGCTGACAAGGACGGCTGGCGTCTCGCCGATTACGAGAAGTAAGCCGTCATGGATTGGGGCGCGATTCCGCAGTTCGTCGCCGGGGGGCTTGCCATTGGTGCGGTCTATGGACTGATTGGCGTCGGATTCAGCCTCATCTATAGCACGAGCAAGGTCATCAATTTCGCGCAGGGCGAGTTCGTCGTTTACGGCGGACTCGCGACTGTATCCCTGACCTTGTTCGATATTCCGGCGTCCATTGCTCTGCCGCTGGCGCTTGCTGCCAGCATTGTCATGGGCGGTGCCTTGCAGGGCCTGCTTTCGACCGCGCGCAAAGGCAGCAACGAGCTGACCTACATTATGACCACGATCGGCGTCGCGATCGCCTTGCAGGGTCTTGCTCATCAGATATGGGGCACGGACTACAGGACGTACGCGCTGTATCCGCAGGGCGCGATCAAGGTGCTCGGCGCCAGCGTCAACTATGCCACGATAACCATCCTGGTGATGACCGCCGTGGTGTGTATGACATTGTGGGTCTTCCTGTTTCGAACCATGATCGGCAAGGCGATGCGCGCTTGCGCCAATGACAGCCGCGCGGCGCAGACTGTGGGCATCCGGCCACGGCGGATGGTATTGCTTGCCTACGTGGCGAGTGCCGCGATCGGTGGCCTCGCCGGAATGCTGATCACGCCGTCGCAGATGATGTCGTACGACAACGGTGTCATTCTCGCGATCAAGGGGTTTACCGCCGCGATCGTCGGCGGGCTGGCCAATCCGTTCGGAGCTGTGATTGGCGGGCTTGTACTGGGATTGCTCGAAGGATTGGGCGTCGGATTGATCTCGTCGGATTTGCAGAACGCGTACGCATTCATCACGCTCCTGCTGATCCTTCTTATTCGGCCTCAGGGTCTTTTCGGTCGCGCCGAGCCGGGATCGGCCCGATGATCGTGCGGTCTTCTCTTACGGTTGCGTGGATGAAGCAGGGGCCCATGCTGGGCATCCTGGCCGCGTTCGCTATCGTCCCGTTCGTTTCACAGGATCCTTATGTCCTCGGCGTGTGGACGTTTCTTCTCCTTAACATCCTTGTCGTTGTAGGACTTGACCTTCTGCTCGGATATGCCGGACAGCTCTCGTTGGGCCATGGCATCTTTGTCGCGATCGGCGCCTATGCATCCGGCTTGCTGACGACCAAGGCAGGCTTTTCCGGCTGGGCCGCGATGCCCGTCGGCATGCTCGCCGCAGCGCTGTTTGCCGCTATCGTCGCGGTGCCGACGCTTCGCTTGCGCGGTTACTATCTGGCGATGGCGACGCTGGGTTTTCCGGTGATGTTCGACGCTGCGATTCGCGTGACATCGCAGTGGAGCGGTGGTTCTTCCGGCATCATTTCCATTCCGCGACTCAGGATCGGCGGTTACATCCTGCGCGATCCGCTCGTGTACTATTATCTGGTGCTCGCTGTTGTCGCCGTCGTTCTTCTGCTTGTGTGGAGTCTGGCCAATTCCCGCTTCGGCCTGAAGTTGCGTGCAATCCACGCGGACGAGACGGCAGCCTCGGCACGCGGGATCAACGTCACTTCGCTCAAGGTGTTGGTATTTGTCGCGAGCGCGACAATCGCCGCGCTGAGTGGAAGCCTCTATGTCCACAATGTACAGTTCGTTGCGCCCGACACGTTCGGCCTCAATTATTCCCTGACATTGGTCATCATGCTTGTGGTGGGTGGAATGGGCCGCATTTGGGGGGGCATTCTCGGTGTCTTCCTCTTAGGTTGGATGCCGGAACTATTGCGCGAGGCGGCGACCTGGCAACCGGTGATCTTTGGATCTATCCTTGCCATCATTATGCTTTTCGCACCGAGCGGTCTTGCCGGATTCGTTCGCAGGCGTTCGTTCTTCTTCCCCGTTGATGCGGTGCCTGCGGCGCAGTCACATTTCTTGCGTGAAGAAAGTGTTCTTGCGGTCAGAGATATTGAAAAGACCTTCGGCGGTGTGCGGGCAGTCAGGGGGTTGAGTTTTGATGTCAGTGCAGGAGAGATCAAATCGATCATCGGACCAAATGGGGCGGGGAAATCCACAGCCCTCGCGCTGATCTCCGGTGCGATTGCTGCGGACAGCGGCGCAATCAAACTCGGCGGACATTCCGTTGAGAACGCGCAGGCTTATCGTCGCGCCCGCCGTGGACTAGGACGCACGTTCCA
>JBOFFB010000643.1:0-3237 GCA_051648385.1 Allobosea sp. | reverse complement strand
TGCTGCGCCGTGCCGAAGATTGTGTCGAGCGAGCGAGGAAAACTCGATGTCAGTCGCCATTTCACCTCCGGCTGCGATTGTGCGATGGCTGGTGCGGCGATCGCACCGGATGCGGCCAAGGCGAGGCCGCTGCTCTTCAGAAAGTCGCGACGCTTCATGATGATCCTCCCACAGGTTTTGAAGAACATACCGACGGAATTGCGTTGGGTGAAGTGGCGATTTTGCGCAGGCGCAAGCGGCTGCACTGGTCGTCTGCACCCTTTCAAACAATGGCCCGCCCTACCATATCAAGGCAGAGCTCAGAGGATCTGACCGATGCACCATGTTTTCACCGCCGCGCTGACTTTTGCCGCCATCGCACTGGCTGCCGCGCCTGCCTATGCCAACGAAGAGCCGGACCTGATCTTCAAGAAATCCACGGTCTGGAAAATGCTGACACCCGACGACAAGCTCGCGGTCTATGGCATGGATGATCCGCTGGTCGATGGCGTGGCTTGCCACTACACCACCCCGGAGCGCGGTGGCGTGGCCGGAATGTTCGGCGTGGCCGAGGAAGTCTCGGACATCTCGCTCGCTTGCCGCCAGATCGGGCCAGTCAAGTTCAAGCAGAAGTTCGAACAAGGCGACGTGGTGTTCCGTGAGCGCCGCTCGCTGATCTGGAAGCGCATGCAGATCGTGCGAGGCTGCGATACCAAGCGCAATGTGCTGATTTACATGGTTTATTCAGACAAGCTGATTGACGGATCGCCGAAGAACTCGACCTCGACCGTGCCGATCATGCCATGGGGCGCTGATACAGCGCCGAAATGCGCCGAGTGGGTCAAGGGGTGAGCTGTTGTTCTGCGCCAGCAGACTGGAAGATCCAGTGGAGCTTTCAGAGAAGCGAACGCGTGAGCCTCAGACTAGTCGGCGCAGCTGATCATCACCGGCGGCTCGGTCGCCGCTCCGCTCCGCCCTTTGATCGAGCCGGTTATCTCGGTCGGCGAGACCAGCGAGAATGATGCGGCCTTGGCGTAGCCCTTAGACTCGCACCAGGCATTGGCGACTATGCGCCCGCACTCGCGGTTCTCGGCAATGCAATCGGCCATGCCATAGCCATCGGATGGCGGCAGCAGGAAGACGCTCTGTTCGCTCTTTACGCGAGGGGCAGCGGACGGAACCACCGAAAACGAAACAGCGCCAGCAGCGATCAGGGCACAGCCCAGGGACAGAATGATGCGGCGCATGGCAAGCCTGTTCGGATGGTGAGCTTATCAACAAGAACATGCGGATGCGCGGTTAAGGAAGTATGAAACGCTGAGTGCAATGGCCGCCCCCCACCTTCGCGGCGGCAGGCTCTTGTGGTGGCCATCTCGATGTTAAAATCCGGCACCTCTCACATCGAGATCACCGGCACGAGGCCGGTGATGACACTGGAACACGTCATGCGCCGGACGAAGCGATTGCCCTGCGAAGCGAGCACCGCCCACTTGACCAAATGCCCGGCAAACGGCATTGAAGGGCCATGACGACAACCGCACCCATCGCCATCGCGATCAGCATGATTTGTAGCTAGCCCGACCGCTGGCTGGAACCGTCTCGTCTTCTGCAATCCCTCAAGATGACAAGCGAACCGGCCACAAGGTCGGGCGGAACACGTCTGAAACCTGTGTTCAACTGATTGCACCCTGACGGATCAAGTGCCATGTCGAAGCTGAAACTCTACAACACCATGTCCCGGACGAAGGAGGTTTTCGAGCCTCTCGATCCCACCAATGTGCGCATGTATGTCTGCGGGCCGACCGTCTATGACTACGCCCATATCGGCAACGCACGTCCGATGATCGTGTTCGATGTGCTGTTCCGGCTGCTCCGGCACATCTACGGCGAAAAACACGTCACCTATGCCCGCAACATCACGGACGTCGACGACAAGATCAACGCGCGTGCCTTTGAGCGCTGGACACGAAAGCGCCCGCTCTTGGCCGAAATGCGCGAGCTCACCGAGGGCACGGTGGCGCAGTTCAACAAGGACCTGAAGGCGTTAAACGTGCTGGACCCAACGCACACGCCGCGCGCCACCGACTTCGTGGCCAATGGCGCTGAGCCGACCGACATGGTGCGCATCATCGAGAAGCTCGTGGCGCGCGGCGTGGCCTATGCTGCCGAGGGGCACGTGCTGTTCTCGCCGACCGCGATGGACAAGCTTGCGGAAAATGTTGAAGGCATGCCGAAATACGGCGCGCTCTCGAAGCGCAACCTTGACGACATGCTGGCTGGTGCCCGCGTCGATGTCGCGCCTTACAAGCGCGATCCGATGGATTTCGTGCTGTGGAAGCCCTCGAACCCCGAAACCGAGCCGGGCTGGGATAGCCCATGGGGCTTTGGCCGCCCTGGCTGGCACATCGAATGCTCGGCCATGGCCGGCGCGCTTCTGGGTGAGCAGTTCGACATCCACGGCGGCGGCATCGACCTCGTGTTCCCCCACCACGAAAACGAAATCGCCCAGAGTTGCTGCGCCTTTGGTCTCGACAAGATGGCCAGCATCTGGATGCACAACGGCTTCCTTCAGGTCGAAGGCAAGAAGATGAGCAAGTCAGACGGGAATTTCGTCACGATTGATGAGTTGTTGAACACTAACAAGTTCGGCGGGCGAAGCTGGCCCGGCGAAGTGCTCAGGCTTGCGATGCTGAAGACGCATTACCGGCAGCCGATTGACTGGACGGTGCGGGCGCTGGAGGAGGCTGAGAACGAGTTGAGCGAATGGTCGTCCAAATTGGACGACCAAGATGTCGTAAACTCTGTTTTGGATAAGCAACGCCGATCGCTTGAGCTATTAAACAAACCGTCCGAGTGGCGCGATGCATTATTTGACGACTTAAATTTTGCAGATTTCCTTGCAATTATTCGGCGTCAAATATCGTCAATTGATCGCCATGATTATGAAAGAAAATCGGATATTTTGTGGGTATTATCGGAGTTTGGCTTACTTCGCCCCAAGATGTTAGCAGTACATGAGCGTGGAATTATTTCATTGAATATGTCACCATATGAGGCGATTGTATACGCAAATGAATTTCGTGCGGTGAGAGTAGCCGTTGCAAATAACGCTCCCTATGTTGTTGAATCGATCAAGTCGTCTACAAATTGGGGCGGTGCTGATTTGAACGTTAACTTTGACACTGGAATTGTATTTTTAAAAGGAAAAGATATCGACTTTCTGGATCGCATTAAATCCCTCATCTCCGCCCGCCTCGA
>JBOFFB010000642.1:0-4656 GCA_051648385.1 Allobosea sp. | reverse complement strand
TCACACCCGTATCCACACCACATCTCCCACGCCGTAGATCAGCATCATCTGCCGATGCCGTTAAAAACGACGAAGCCGGGGAAAAGATGTGGCAGAGCGATGAATTGCCAACTGAATCGACATGTTCGACCACGGTTGTGCAAGCCTTTGCCATGGTGTCAGCATCTGTCAGAATGTCGCGTGGCCTTGTCATCCTGATGTCATGGCAAGCAGAATACGTAGCGAGAAGTGGACCGACATCGGTGTGCCTGGAGGATAGACCAAATGAGTGATCACCTGAGCAAATCTCAAGCTGCAGAAGAATCCGAAAATACCGGAAGCAACCTTTCCGCCAACGCGACCATGGGCGAAATGATCGCCGAGCGGTTCAACCGCCGTGACCTGATGAAGGGCATCCTCGCCGTCTCCGCCATGGCCGCCACCGTTTCGCCGCTGGCCATCGCCGCTGCACAGGCCGCCAACACCACGCCCTCGTTCAACTTCAAGGAAATCGAAGCCGGTTCGGACGAGAAGCATTATGTGGCCGAGGGCTACGATGCAGACGTGCTGATCCGCTGGGGTGACAAGGTCATGCCCGACGCGCCAGCATTTGATCCGCAGACACAGACAGCGGCCAAGCAGGCCCGCCAGTTCGGCTACAACAACGATTATCTCGGCTACATCCCGCTTGATGGCTCACGTCGCGGGCTGCTCGTGGTCAACCATGAATATACCAACGAAGAGCTGATGTTCCCGTCGCTGCCAGGGCGTCAGGACCTGCGCAATGTCGCTTTCAAGGACATGACCAAGGATATCGTCGACATCGAGATGATGGCGCATGGCGGCTCGGTCCTCGAAGTGGCCCGTGGTGCCAATGGCAAGTGGGCTGTGGTCGAGAATTCGCGCTTCGCCCGCCGCATCACTGGCGAAACGGAAATGGAAATCACCGGCCCAGCCGCCGGCCATGACCGGATGAAGACCTCCTATGATCCGGCTGGTCGCAAGGTTCGCGGCATGCTGAACAACTGCGCCGGCGCGACCACGCCGTGGGGCACCTGGTTGACGTGCGAAGAGAATGTCAACGGCTACTTCGGTGGCACCATGGCAGCTGACCACCCGGAAGCTGCCAACAACCGCCGCATGGGCCTGCCCGGCAACTGGTATGCCTGGGCGCGCTACCATGACCGGTTCGACGTCAACAAGGAGCCGCGCGAAGCCAACCGCTTCGGCTGGGTTGTCGAGATCGACCCGCGTGACCCGAACTCTGTACCGAAGAAGCGCACCGCGCTGGGCCGCTTCAAGCATGAGGGTGCAGCCAACATCATCAACAAGGATGGTCGTTTTGTCGTCTATCAGGGCGATGACGAACGCTTCGACTATGTCTACAAGTTCGTGACCGAAGCTGCCGTCGATCAGGCAAACCCGGCCAACAACCGCGACATCCTCGACAAGGGCACGCTTTTCGCCGCCAGGTACAATGCCGACGGCACCGGCCAATGGCTGCCGCTGGTTTTCGGACAGGGGCCGTTGACCCCGGCCAATGGCTTCAACAGCCAGGCCGATGTGGTGATCGAGACGCGTCGTTCATCTGATCTGCTCGGCGCCACGAAGATGGACCGCCCGGAAGATGTCGAGGCCAACCCGAAGACCAACAAGGTCTACGTGATGCTGACCAACAACTCGCGCCGCACGGCGGCGCAGGTCGATTCCGCAAACCCGCGTGCCGCAAACCGCTTTGGCCATATCGTCGAGATGATGCCGACCGGCGGCGACCATGCGTCCCTTACCTTCACCTGGGAAGTGCTGGTGCGCTGCGGCGATCCAGCCATCGCAGCCGTCGGTGCGACGTTCCATCCCAACACGACGAAGAATGGCTGGTTCGGCATGCCGGACAATTGTGCGGTCGATGCTGACGGTCGCCTTTGGGTGACGACCGACGGCAACGCCCCTTCCAAGACCGGGCGCGCTGATGGCGTCTGGGCCATGGAAACCGAGGGCGCGGCACGCGGGACTTCCAAGCTGTTCTTCCGCTGCCCGAACGGTGCCGAGCTTTGCGGCCCGGAAATGACGGCAGACATGGAGACGTTCTTCGTGGCGATCCAGCATCCGGGCGAAGCGGATGAGGATGATCCGAACGCGAAGCCTGTCACCTTCAATACGCCATCGACACGTTGGCCCGATTTCAAGGATGGCATCCCGCCGCGTCCATCGGTCCTCGCCATCACGAAGCGTGGCGGCGGCAAGATCGCTGTTTGATTAAATCTGTGGCGCGATCAATGTCATGATCGCGCCACGTTAGGGTGGTTAATCTTGAATTAACGAGTTCGAGTCATGATTCTCGGATAGTGCGGCGAGGTCGCGCGGATGTACCGCGATCCCTGCCTTAGGACGGGTGGCTGCAAAGCTGCCCGTTTCGTTTTTCAGGGATGTTTTGTCCGGCGTTTATGCACCCGTTCACGTTTCATCTCGGTATTCATGTTGCGCCGTGGCATACAAACACCAGAGCGAATCAGGTGATAACCAAGCAGCGGTGATGACAAACAGCGATCTCTTCGGTAACTTTGGCGGCGGCGAAAAAGGCAACAGGCCAGCGCCGCCCAAACCAGCCGTGCCGGCATCTCCGGCGAAAGTCACCGCAGCCGCCCCAGCCAGAATGGGCGCATCGACTCCCGGTGAGGCTGGCTACAGCGCATCCGACATCGAGGTCCTGGAAGGGCTGGAGCCGGTTCGCCGCCGCCCCGGCATGTATATCGGCGGCACGGATGAAAAGGCGCTGCATCACCTCTTCGCCGAAGTCATCGACAACTCGATGGACGAAGCGGTGGCAGGCCACGCAACCTTCATCGAGGTCGAGTTGGAGAAGAGCGGACATCTGTCAATCACCGACAATGGCCGTGGCATCCCTGTCGATCCGCATCCGAAATTTCCGGGCAAGTCGGCGCTGGAGGTCATCATGACCACGCTTCACGCTGGGGGAAAATTCGACTCGAAGGTCTATGAAACATCGGGCGGCCTGCATGGCGTCGGCATCTCTGTGGTCAATGCCCTGTCCGACGAGCTTGAAGTCGAGGTGGCGCGGGCGCAGACGCTCTACCGCCAGACGTTCTCGCGCGGGCATGCCACCAGCAAGCTGGAAACCGTGGGCCGCGTGCAAAACCGGCGCGGCACGAAAGTGCGCTTTCACCCCGACGCGCAGATTTTCGGGGCGGGAGCGAAGTTCGATCCGGCTCGGCTGTTCCGGATGGCGCGGTCCAAGGCCTACCTGTTCGGCGGTGTCGAAATCCGCTGGAAATGCGACCCTGCGCTGCTCGAAGGGCGCGACATCGCTGCTGAAGCGATCTTCAAGTTCCCCGGCGGGCTGAAGGACTATCTGGCGCGAGACATCGAGGGCAAGGACCTCGTCGTCGACAACATCTTCGCTGGCAAGATCCAGAGGCCTGGCGGGCATGGCTCGCTTGAGTGGGCCATTGCATGGCTGGCCACGGGCGAGGATGGTTTTTCGTCGAGCTATTGCAACACGATCCCGACCGGCGATGGCGGCACGCACGAGCAGGGCCTGCGCGTTGCACTGCTGCGCGGCCTGCGTGACCATGCCGAGCGCATCGGCCAGACCAAGCGCATGGCCTCCGTCACCACCGATGACGTGATGGCGACCTGCGCGGCGATGCTGTCAGTCTTCATCCGCGAGCCGGAATTCCAGGGCCAGACCAAGGACAAGCTGGCTACGCTGGAGGCGGCACGCATCGTCGAAAATGCCGTGCGAGATGGCTTTGATCATTGGCTGGCGGCAGCGCCCGCGCAAGCCACGCGGCTGCTTGACTGGACTGTCGACCGGGCGGACGAGCGGCTGCGCCGCCGCCTCGAAAAGGAAGTCTCGCGCAAGACCGCGACGCGCAAACTCAGGCTGCCCGGCAAGCTGGCCGATTGTTCCAATGCTGGTGCTGCGGGCTCCGAGCTGTTCATCGTCGAAGGCGACTCCGCCGGCGGCAGTGCCAAGCAAGCGCGCAACCGCGCGACGCAAGCCGTGCTGCCCCTGCGCGGCAAAATCCTCAACGTCGCCAATGCCACGCGCGACAAGCTCAACGCCAACCAGCAATTGCAGGATTTGGCACTGGCGCTCGGCTGCGGGCTTGGCTCGAACTATCGCGATGATGACTTGCGCTACGACAAGGTCATCATCATGACAGACGCCGACGTGGACGGCGCGCATATTGCCTCGCTGCTGGTCACGTTTTTCTGGCGGCAGATGCCGAAGCTGGTCGACAAGGGCCACCTCTATCTCGCGATCCCGCCGCTTTACCGGCTCAGCCTCGGTGCGAAATCGGCCTACGCGCGCGACGACGCCCACAAGGAAGAGCTGATCGCGACCGTGTTCAAGGGCAAGAAGCCCGAGGTCGGCCGCTTCAAGGGCCTTGGCGAGATGATGCCGGCGCAGCTCAAGGAAACCACCATGGACCCGAAGGCGCGCACGCTGCTTAAGGTGGTGGTCGAGCACGATGCCCGTGAGGAAACCGCCGACACGGTCGAGCGCCTGATGGGCAACAAGCCAGAGGCGCGGTTCCTGTTCATCCAGGAACGAGCTGCGTTCGCGGCTGATCTGGTGGATATTTGAGCGAACCAACGAATATCGCCTCTCGCGTGGCCGGATCGACAGCCGATCCGGAGGCTGCCGGAAAA
>JBOFFB010000641.1:0-3110 GCA_051648385.1 Allobosea sp. | reverse complement strand
ACAGTGCGCCACTCGCCTGATGCTACGGGGGTACTGGCAAAAAGCGCATCCGGTGCACTCGAGCACGTGCCGATCATCCCGGTGCGCAACCTCGGCGATGCCCTGCTGGAATTGCGCGATGCGGGCTACATGCGCGTCGGCTTCGATTCAGAAGCCGATCAGCCCTACGAACAGATCAAGCTCACGCGGCCACTTGCCCTTGTCATGGGGGCCGAGGGAAAGGGCCTGCGCCAACGCACGCTTGGCCTGTGCGATGCCGTGGCGCGCCTCGACATGCCTGGCTCGATCAAGAGCCTGAATGTGTCGAACGCAACCGCAATAGCGCTTTATTCCGCCAACCTGAGACTGCCTACGGTTAGCTGACGAGAATCAGTAATGGCGAAACACCGTGATGCTTGAACTCACAGAACTGGAATTCTGGTACTGAATGGGCATTCCGGTGCCCGGATCGCGCGGCCCGCGCCAACGCTGACCTGAAGACCGGTGAGTGTGAAGGCTGGTCACACTGAAACTGCGACCAACCTGATGAATCACCGGATCAGCGGAAGGGGCACGTCTGATCCCCATCATCACGGGAAGCTCGGTAACCGTTGCTATGCCCGGCCTTGGTGCGTTGATGACCACTGTCGTGTTGACCGTCAGGTTCTGCGTACGGCGTCCATAGACCGGAAAGAAGCCAGCACTTACCGGAACAAAAAACGGCTTGATTGTCGACGGCACGCCCCTTGGCAGCCGCGCAACTGGAGCATGGAAGCTGCGTCCCGATACAGCTCCACCAGACGTCACGTGAAAAGGCCGAAAGCCGCCATTTGCCATGGCGGGAGAAATCGGGACCGAAATGTTCATGACGGCCAAGGCCGCGACTGTGAAAACAATTCCCCGCATAAAGTGCCTCTCGGTAGACGCCGCCGCATCTGTGAGAACTTTAACAAATCCCTTCAATGCCAGCGAGTCCATATTCGGCACCCGGTTAACGTCGTCGCACCTCGGCGTTCGGCTTCAACACCCGCAATATCTTTGCACTGCTGGCTATCGCCGCCGGCTTCTTTGTTCGTCCAGATCGCCTGATCCTCTCCACATTGCCAAACGAACCTTGCCAGCAATGGCGGGGTTTTTTGCTTTCAGGGCTGCCTTGTCCTGTGACATGCTGGGCTTTGCTGACAGGCGGATCGACATGCCAACTCATGATCTCATCGTTGCTCTCGGTGAACAGCGCTACCGCGTCGAGCGCCCTTTCGGCACCTGGCCAAAAAATGCGGGTTTCGTCACTGATGTCGCCGTCGACAGCCGTGGCCATGTCTTCGTCGGCCTCAGGCACGATGCGCTGACGGAACCCGATAATCCGCGCATTGTCGAGCTTGGGCCAGATGGCAGCTTCCTTGCGCATTGGGGCGGCACGCTGATCGCAGACACCCACTGCCTCACCATGACGCCGGATGACAGGTTGCTGATCGTTGACCGCGACATGCACGAAGTGGTCATCACGGCGCGGGACGGAGCAAGGCTCGGCGGCCTCGGTGGCCGCAGCCAACCGCTGAAGCCGTTCAATCATCCCAGTGACGTGGCTGTCGCGCCATCTGGCAACATCTATGTATCGGATGGCTACGCCGCTCATCTGGTGCATCGCTTCAGTCCGGACGGCACCTATCTTGGCGCATTTGGCGGCGCAGGGCGCAAGCCCGGCCAATTCATGGAGCCGCATGCGCTCTGGGCCTTCGCCGATGGGCGCATTGCCGTCGTCGACCGCTGCAATGACCGCGTGCAGGTCTTCACCGAAGCTGGCGAGTTGCTCGCCATCTGGGAGGATTTCTACCGGCCCGTCGCCATCTGGGGCGACAGCGCAGGCAACGCCTATGTCACGGACAGCGTGCCGCGCCTGCACCTGATCGGCCCCGACGGCACGCGGAAGGGCCTCTGCCGCCCGGTGCTAAACGGCGCGCATGGCATCTTCGGCGCACCGAACGGTGACATCTTCCTGGCTGAAAGCTCGCCAAGCCGCGTGACGAGGCTGGTGAGGCTAGAGCATTGCGCACAAAAGTGGGTACCGGTTTGGTGAGTACGCAATGCTCAATCTTATTATGATCGTTCATCTTTCCGCATTGAGATGGATTCCATCTCAATGCGGGATGATCTAGACTGACCGTGTCGCCCCGCCATCGATCCTGATCTTGGCGCCCGTCACATAACCCGCGCGCGTGCTGGCGAGGAAGGCCACCACATCGGCAAACTCTGCAGCAGTGCCGAGGCGACCTGCCGGGATGGTCGCCAGCGAAGCCTGCTTCACTGCTTCCATGGTCATGCCCGAGCGATCAGCATTGGCCTTGTCGAGCTGCTCGATCCGTTCGGTGGCGATGCGGCCAGGCAGCACCATGTTGACCGTGATGCCATGCTTGGCAACCTCCGCCGACAGCGTCTTCGACCAGCCCAGAACCGCCGAGCGGATACCGTTGGAGAGCGCAAGGTTCGGGATCGGCTGCTCGATGCCGGACGAGGCAATGGTGATCACGCGCCCGAATTTCTTCTCGATCATCTGCGGCAGCAAGGCCTGCGTGATATGAAACAAGGTCGCCGCCATCGCTTCAAACTGGCCAAGCCAGTCGGCGCGCTTCGCATCCATGGCGCTGCTTGGCGGCGGACCGCCCGAGTTGTTGACCAGCACGTCGACGCCGCCGCCCGCGACCACATCAGCAATCAGCTTTTCGACCGACGCAAAATCTGCCAGATCAAGCGGCATGACCTTTACACGCCCGCCAGCCTCACCCAGGGCCGCAGCCCAAGCGCTGATGGCCGCCGTGTTGCGCGCTGCCGCGATCACGGTCGCGCCCTCGCGTGCCAGTTGCTCGGCAATGGCGCGGCCAAGCCCCTTGCTTGCGCCCAGTACAAGCGCTGTCTTGCCGCTCAGACCTAGATCCATGTGATGTGTCCTTCCAGAATATGCGCTTGTTCTGGCATAGTTTCACGCGAGTGCAAGCTGTCGAACATTTTTCCAGTGTCATCACCGGCCTTGTGCCGTTGATCTCGATTCTATTGGCATGGGGCATATTGGTCGAGATGACTGCCACGAGGGCGGTCATAACAATGGAGGTACTATGGGAGCCTCTACCGCCCCC
>JBOFFB010000640.1:0-3625 GCA_051648385.1 Allobosea sp. | reverse complement strand
GTCATCTTTGACGTGCTGGGCGACGTGGTCTGCGGCGGCTTTGCGGCCCCGCTCCAGCATGCGGAACGCGCGGTCATCGTCACGGCCAATGATTTCGATTCGATCTTCGCGATGAACCGCATTGTCGCGGCCATCAAGGCCAAGTCGAAGAACTACGACGTGCGGGTCGGCGGGGTGATCGTCAACCGAAGCGAGGGAACAGATCAGGTTGATCGGTTCAACAAGGTCTGCGGCACTGAAATCATTGCGCACTTCCCCAACCTCGATGCCATCCGCCGCTCGCGCCTGAAGAAATCGACGCTGTTCGAGATGGAGGAAACCCCGGAAATCCTCGCCGTGCAGCGCGAATACCTCAAACTTGCCGCCACGATGTGGGCCGGCAACGAAGGCGCCATCGTGACCCCGCTGAAGGACCGCGAGATTTTCGATCTGCTCGGGTACGATTGATGGAAACCGTCGCCCACCACACCCCGTCCTACAAGACCCGCCGCGGCGAGCTTGAGACCTACTTTGACCGCACCGCGGTCGAAGCCTGGGCACGGCTCACCACCGATGCGCCGGTCAGCCGCATCCGCGCGACCGTGCGGGCGGGTCGGGACGAGATGCGGGCACAATTGCTGAGCAGGTTACCGGCCGATCTCACCGGGCGCCGCATTCTCGATGCCGGCTGCGGCACGGGTGCGTTTTCGGTGGAGGCGGCTCGGCGCGGCGCTGATGTGGTAGCCATCGACCTCTCTGCCAAACTGGTGGCGCTGGCTGCAGAGCGTTTGCCGCGCGATCTTGGCAAAGGCTCTATCACCTTCGGCGTTGGCGACATGCTCGATGCCGACTTTGGGCGCTTCGACCATGTCGTCGCGATGGATTCGCTGATCTATCACCCCGCCTCGGATGTTGTGCGCTGCCTGAAAACGCTCAGCGACCGCACCACCGGCTCGATCATCTTCACCTTCGCGCCACGCACGATGATGATCGCGGCGATGTATGGCATCGGCAAGCTGTTCCCGCGCGCCGACCGCTCGCCTGCCATCGTGCCGCTCGCCGAAGCCGATCTCCGCCGCCGCATTGTGGACGAACCGTTGCTGGCCAACTGGCGCATCGCCGACACAAAGCGCATCTCGCGCGGCTTCTACATCTCGCAATCGATGGAGCTGGCACGGACATGAGACCGGAGCTTCAGGCATTGGCGGACGAGTGGCGCAGGTTCGGCCTGAAGCTGCTGCCTTTTGCCGATGCGGGCTCCGAAGGTTTGCCACTGAAGAAGCTTCTGCGGCTGTCACTGTTCCAGTTTTCGGTTGGCATGGCGACAGTGCTGCTGATCGGCACCCTCAACCGCGTCCTGATTGTCGAGATGAACGTGGCCGCTTCGCTGGTGGCGCTGATGGTGGCGATCCCGTTGCTGTTCGCGCCTTTCCGGGCGCTGGTGGGTTTCAAGTCAGACCACCACAAATCCGCCTTCGGCTGGCGGCGCGTGCCGTATATCTGGATGGGCACGCTGCTGCAATTCGGTGGGCTGGCGATCATGCCGTTCGCGCTGATCCTGTTGTCTGGTGACACCTGGGGTCCGTGGTGGGTCGGCCATGTCGCCTCTGCGATCGCCTTCCTTGCGGTGGGTGCCGGCCTGCAGACCACCCAGACGGCGGGCCTCGCTCTCGCAACCGACCTTGCGCCGGAAAGCGCCCGCCCGCGGGTCGTGGCGCTGATGTACACGATGCTGCTCGTCGGCATGGTGATCTCAGGCCTCGTCTTCTCGTTGCTGCTCGCCGATTTCAGCCAGATCAGGCTGATACAGGTGGTGCAGGGCGCAGCCTCGATGACGCTGGTGCTCAACCTCGTGGCCCTGTGGAAGCAGGAAGCACGCAATCCCGCCCGCGCCCGCGAAGACGCTCCAACACCAGTTTTTCGCGAAGTCTGGGCAAAGTTCACCTCCACCGGGCGGGCCAAGCGTTTCATGGTGGCGGTGGCGCTCGGCACGGCCGCCTTCAACATGCAGGATGTGGTACTGGAGCCTTATGGCGGGGAAATCCTCAAGCTCAGCGTTGGCGAAACGACCGCCCTCACCGGCTTGATGGCCACAGGGGCGCTCTTTGCCTTCGGGCTGGCCGCGCGCCAGTTGATGCGCGGCACGGACCCGTCTCGGCTCGCGGCCTATGGCGCGGTGGTCGGCCTTGCCGCCTTTGCCTTCGTCATCCTGTCGGCACCGCTTGAAATGCCGATGCTGTTCCGGGTCGGCACTGTGCTGATCGGCTTTGGCGGCGGGCTTTTCTCGGTTGGTACCCTCACTGGTGCCATGGCGCTCGACAAGGCGGCGGGGACCGGCCTTGCACTTGGCGTCTGGGGCGCGGTGCAGGCACTGGCCATGGGCCTTTCTGTCGCGGCCGGTGGTGTTCTGCGCGACATCGTCAGCCATCTCTCATCAAAGGGCCTGCTCGGGCCCGCCCTCACCGATCCGGCGGTTGGGTATTCAGTGGTCTACCACATCGAGCTTCTGCTGCTTTTCATGACTCTTGTCGCGATCGGCCCTCTCGTGGGCCGCACGGTCGAGACCAAACCTGCGTCAACTTCCCCCTCAACCTTCGGCCTCGCACAACTTCCCAGCTAGTCCGAGCCTATACCCAGGAGGCACCTATGTTACCCGGCTCCAGCCCTTTCGGCATCGATCTTGCCGTCATCAGTTTCTGGATGTTCCTCGTCTTCTTCGCAGGGCTGGTCTGGTACCTGCACCGCGAGAGCAAGCGCGAGGGCTATCCGCTCGCGAAGGACACGCAGGACCGCTACAACCGTTACGAAATCGTCGGCTGGCCAGCGCCGCCACCGGAGAAGATCTACAGAAACGCCCATGGCCCGGATAAGGTCATTGCCACCGATGGCGGGCCTGACACACGCAACCATCCGCTGAAGGCGCTTGAGCCTTGGCCGGGCGCACCGCTTGAACCAGTGGGTGATCCGATGCTGGCGGGCGTTGGCCCCGGTTCGTGGGCCGAGCGTTCCGACAAGCCGGACATCCTGCACAATGGCAAGAACCGGCTGGAGCCATTGCGCGTCGCCAAGGATTTCCATGTCGAGGGCCGCGACCCGAACCCGGTCGGCATGGAGGTCATCGGCGGTGACGGCAAGCGTGCAGGCGTGGTCAAGGACATCTGGATCGACCGTGCCGAGTACGTGATGCGCTACATGGAGGTCGAGGTCCCGGTGACAGGCGGCGTGCGCAACGTGTTGCTCCCGACCAATTTCGCCCGCATCGACGGCACCAAGCGCCAAGCCCGCGTCAAGGCGATCTTTGCCAAGCATTTCGCCGATGTTCCGGGCCTCAAGCACCCCGATCAGGTGACGTTGCTCGAAGAAGACAAGATCATGGGCTACTTTGGCGGCGGCACGCTGTATGCCGCGCCGCACCGTGCGGAGCCTTGGCTATGAGCAGCGGCGGTTTCGTCCACGTCCCGCATGACGATTTTGCGGGTGAGCCCATCCCTGGCCTTCCGGCGGATTTGCCGGAAGGTGAGAGGCTCCTCTGGCAGGGTTCGCCCGGCTGGCGTTCGCTGGCGATCCGCGCCTTTCACGTCCGCAAGGTCGCGATCTATTTCGCGATCCTGATGATCTGGCGTTTCGCCTCGTCGAAAGCCGATGG
>JBOFFB010000639.1:0-3594 GCA_051648385.1 Allobosea sp. | reverse complement strand
CTATCGGTTCAAGCACGATCCGGTCATGGGGCGTGTCTGGCTTGAGGCGATGCTCGAAGCTGTAGTCGCGCACCACATTGGCAAAGTTGCGGATGTGGCTGAGCCCGATCTTGACCTGGCTGCCAGCGGCGAGCGTCATCGGCGCGCCCATTTCCAGCGAAATCGTCTCGGCGAGTTCCTGCGACCGGCGCTCGTAGATGCCGGCCAGACGGTCAAGCAACGAAGCTCGTTCTTCGGGGCTGGTGGCCATCCATGCGGGGAAGGCTCGCGACGCAGCCGTCACGGCGAGATCGACATCGTCCGCACTGCCGAGAGCCACCACACCGCAGGGCTCCTCCGTCGCGGGATTGATCACGTTCATGCTGCGAGCATGAACCGGATCGGTCCACGCGCCATCGATATAAAACTGCGATGCCTGGCGCATGCGGCCTCCGTTGGGTTGTCAGGGCATTGCCGCGAAAGAGACGACGTCAGTGACGGTCATTGCCTGCCGTTGGCGCGCAACGGATCAGGCCAGGGGTTCGTCACGTCGAGACCGTCCTTGAAGACGGCCCGGATGCCGCCCTCGCGGCGCAGGACGTAGATGTCGTCGAGCGGATTGCCGTTGACGAGCACCACATCGGCCACCGCGCCCACCTCCAGCCTGCCCGTCACATCAGGGCGGTCCAGCGCGGCGGCAGCCACGATCGTCGCCGTCTCCAAAGCCCTGTGGGGCGGCATGCCGATCTCGACATAGATTTCGAGTTCGCGCGCATGTTGGCCGAACGGGCACAGGTTGCCCGACGAATCCGTACCCATGGCAATCCTGACACCGGCTTCGTAGGCCTTGCGGATGTTGCGCACCTTGATCTCGCGGGCAGCTTTCATTTTCGCGATGCCATCGGGCCGCGCGCCGCTGCGCTCCCCGTTGCGGATCACCGTGTCCGAGATCGACAAGGTAGGCACCAGGAACGTGCCTTGCTTCACCCTGGTCTCGATGCACGCGTCATCCAGGAATGAACCATGCTCGATCGTGTCGACACCTGCAGCTAGCGCCCGCCGGATACCTTCGGTCGCATGGGCGTGTGCTGCCACCTTCATGTCACAGTCATGCGCCTCCTCGACGATGACCTTCATTTCCTCGACGCTGTAGTTCGGCCAGTGCGCCTTGTCTCCGGCGGACAACAGGCCTGCGCTGGCCGTGAACTTGATGAAGTCGCCACCGAGCTTCCGGTGTGTACGCACAACCTTCCGGCATTCATCGATGCCATCGGCAGTGTCCAGCGGTTGCCGGGGCCACGCATTGGGGTAGAAGAGGTCGCCGCGCCCGGCGGTCATCGAAATCACCCAAGGTGCCACACTGAGCCGAGGGCCGGGGAGAAGTCCGCGCTTGATGAACGATGACAACTCGATGTCGCCGCTGTCGCGGTGGCCCATGACGCGCAAGGTGGTGAAGCCGGCAGCCAGTGCGCGCCAACCATTGCGCAATCCATGCAGCAGCTTTTCCGTGCCAGGCACAAGAGCGCGATAGGTGGCATTGTCGACAAGCTGACCAAGGTCGGAATTGGTGGTCAGATGCACATGGATATCGGACAGGCCGGGAATGGCCGTCGCGCCGCGACAGTCAATGACTGTGCAGTCCTTCGGAACAGGTTCACTCGTCGCCCCCGCCCCGACCCCCGCCCCAGCCGATAGCACCTCGGCAATACGCCCATCGCGCATCAGGATCGACACGCCTTTCATGAGCTCGGCACCATGACCGGGCCAGAGGTCGACGTTGTGCAGCAGGGTTGCGGACATGGAACTGCTCATCCTGACACTTTTGCCATCGTCTTGCTTGTGACCATCGTCTTGGTTGAGGCCATCTCGCGGAAATGCGGCATCACCTCTTCGGCAATACGCTGGATGGTTTCGAGTGTCTCCTGGTGCGATGACCCGAAGTTCAGAACCAGGCTTGCAACATCGACACCGCTATCCGCGAACAGGCCCAAACGATCTACCATTTCAGCGGCGGAACACACGAAGATGTTCTCGGCCAATTCATCGACTGTCTGGCTCCGAGGCAGCGAACGCACCATGCCATGGTCGATCAGGCCGGGTCCGGTATACATGTTGTCGAGCTGGCCATAATGCTCCTGAGCCTGTTCGAGCTTGGCGCGGCGATGGGCGTCCGACGTGGTCACGAAGGCAGCTCGTGACGCTTGCAGGATCAGGTCGCGCCCCGCATCGCCCATCTCCGCTTTTGCGCGCTGGAAAGCGTCCACCTGGGCGCGGAACTGCCCCTTGTCGCCGGTCAGTGGCGTAGTGAGGATATTGAAGCCTCTTTTGGTGCAGTGATAGATCCCTTCCGGGTTCATCACGGCCATCATCATGCGTGGTCTGCCCGGGCCCGCGGGCCTTGGCATCACGGTCAATGGCGCGAACTTGTAAAGCGCTCCATCCCAGGACACCTCCTGGCGCGTCAAAAGTGCCGTGAGCACGTCGAGAGACTCGTCGAAGCGGGCCCGCGTTTCCGCCATTGGCACACCGAGCCGTTCCATCTCGTAGGCGTATCCGCCGCGTCCCATTCCGAGCACGAATCGGCCCTCGGTCAAGATATCGGCCATGATCAATTCACCGGCATAGATGCGCATGTCATGCAGTGGCAGAACGGCTACCGAGGTGATGATATCGACCGATTTGGTATGCGCGGCGATCTTGACGGCGGTCATCAACGGCGCTGGGTTAAGCCCAAGATTGAGCAGATGATGCTCGGACAGCGAGACAGACCGAAACCCGAGCTTATCCGCCAGAATGGCCTGTTCCAGCAGATCGGAGAAGAACCGTTGCCCGCCATAGGCATGGCCGGGATAGTTCATGGAGAAGTGAATGTTGAAATCCATCTGCCGCCTCACATCATCTGCGTTGATTGGCGAGTGCCGTTGGTGCCAACATGTTTGGTTGCACCATCACCCGGCATGTCGCGTTGCACGCAACCATAGGCTCCGTTCAGATAGGTAAGTGGATATGGCCCGCCGGCCATGATCTCGCCGACCCTGCCCATGAAAATCGTATGGCTATCCTGCATCTCGAACCGCACGACACGGCAGAAAACGCCAAGAGCGCCCCCAATGGCAGGAGCCAGCCCGTCACGTTCGACAAGAGCGCTGCCTTCGAAGCGATCCGTCAGAACCTTGTCGAATTCTCCGGCAAAGGCGCGTGCCGTTTGTGTGGCTGATGCTGGCAACACGCTGAGCGTGAAAACGCCATTTGCTGTCACCGCTGCACTGATCCGGCTGTCCGTCCTGAGGCAGACCAGCAGCGTTGGTGGATCTGCCGAGACGGAGCAGAACGCGGTCACGGTAGCGCCATGTCTCCCCGCCTGACCATCCGTTGTGACGACTGCCACCGAGCTTGCAATCTGTCGCATGGCTTTGAGATAGGTTTCGCGAGCGACAAAATCGCTTGATTGTCTGCCGTCCGGTGTCGCCGCCAAATGCTGCATGCACGACAGGTCAAGCATGGACATGGATGAGATCCTCTGGCGGTCAGGATCATCTGCTTCGATCCATGGCATAATCATGCCAGCATCAGTTACCTTGATAAAACGAAACTTCTTGAATGTTAGGTTCGGTA
>JBOFFB010000638.1:0-3944 GCA_051648385.1 Allobosea sp. | reverse complement strand
TGTCGGACATGGGCAAACGCAGTTCGGAAAGTTCCCAGGTCAGCTCCGCCAGCAGCGTCTGAAATCGCTCGATGGCAGCGTTACGCGCGCGGGCAATGGCGGCGTCGCTGCCCCATGCTTTCAGCACGACATCGATAGGGCCGTGTTGCATGTGCAGCCGGCCGCCTTGCAACTCCTGGATAAGCGGTGTCTCCCACATGGCATTCAACCCAGTTTCACGATCAGTGACAGAAACGCCCGCGCTTCGTCGTGCGTCAGAGGCTCGAGGGTCGCGGATGAAACCTCACCAGCGATTGCCCTCATGTCGCGTGCGGCTTCCGAGCCAGCGCTGGTCAGCGCCACGATAACCAGCCGTCCGTCCAGCACATCGGACGATTGCGACACCCAACCGCGTTTGGCGAGCCGCCCGACCACGCTGAAGATGCTCGCGGGGTCCATCGCCACCAGTCGCCCCAGCTGGTTTTGCGAGGTCGGGCCAAGGTCATCGAGCTTCGCCATCACCGCAAACTGGGTCGGCGTGACGCCGAACCCGCCCATCACGGCGTTGAAATGCTCGGTGGCGCGCTGCTGCGCCTTGCGCAACAGGAAGCCGACCTGGTGTTCAAGCACATAAGAGGTGGCCACCCGAGGTTCCAACCTGTCTTCGCGTCTTGCCGAGGTTGTCATGTGATCCGCTCCTTGGGCCACGGATTGTTATCCGGCCATGGCTCGATCCGCGCGTCACGCGCAAAAGCACGAATGACGTCGTCCATGCTGACGATGTCGCTGCCATGTCCGCCAAGCTGTTCATAGAGCGCACGCGGCAAGGTGAACTCGATCGGCGCGACGATGGCCGGTGTGGGCACATAGCCGAAAGAGCCTTTCGGCATGCGTGTGACATCCGCCATCACCGTGATGCCGCCGCCCGCCCAGATATGCGCCGGGGCACCGCCAAGCGTCACGCGCGTTTCACCCTTGGCAACGGAGCGCGTCAGCAACACCGGATTTTCGCTCACCCCCGCCCGAAGCGAGCCCCCGGCACCCGCCATGAACAGCACCGAACACAGCGACGGCTCGCAATTCTCGCCGATCCGGTCGACAACCACACGCACGGCCTCAGGCATTTCAGCTGGCACCGGAACGAGGTTCTCGTCGAGAATGCAATAAAGCGCATCCTCGCCCGTGGTCGACGTGAGAAGCAGCCGCATGCCCGGCCAGGCCACGGCAGGGTCGATCTTCTGGATGATCGAGAGCGGATCGGAGATGTCCGTGCCGCCCCAACCCAGTCCCGGACTTGCCACTTGAAAATAGCGCCCCGGCGTCGATTTGCGCCCACGCACGCGGATACCGCCGGGCCGCATGTCGAGCACCCGCCCGGCCTGATGCTCGGTCAGCACGCCCGTGATGTGGTCATCGACAACGATCACTTCGTCGACATGGCCGAGCCATTGCTTCGCAAAGATGCCGACGGTGGCCGAACCACAACCGACCCGCATGCGCTCCTCGGGCTTGCCATCGACAATCGGCGCGGCATTGGCCTCGACGATCACGCTGTGCCCACCCGCAATGGTCATCTCGACTGCTTCGCCGGAACAGAGCTTGAGCAAGGTCTCGCAGGTGACATTGCCCTCTTTCTTGGAGCCGCCGGTCAGGTGTCGCACGCCGCCAATCGACAGCATCTGCGAACCATATTCAGCAGTCGTGACATGCCCGACCTGCTCACCGCCAACCATGATAGCCGCCGTCTCAGGACCCAGATGGCGATCAGTGTCGATCTTCACCTTGACGCCGCAATACGAGAAAATCCCCTCGGTCACGACCGTGACGGTATCGACGCCTTCATGCTGCGATGAGACGATGAACGGTGCGGGCTTGTAGTCGGGATAAGTGGTGCCAGAACCCACGCCGGTAATGAAAGTGCGCGAAGGATCAAGCGGCTGGCCATCCCAATCCGTGCCCGCAAACTCGACCAGCTTGCCGCCGCCATCGACAGTGCGCTGCATCAGGAGCACCGGGTCCGTGCGCACCAGTTGCCCCTCGACATTGGCATACCGCGAGCACGCACCGCTGCGCCCCGGCCTGATCCGGCACAGCACCGGGCAGGCATCACATCGCACGATGCCATCAGCTTCCGCAGCACCGAACTTGGCCGAGCGCGCGGCGGTGGAGAGGGTGTCAGTCATAGCGCAAACCCCACCCGCGCGTTTCCGGGGCCGAGAAGCGAAGCGGAATGGAACCCGGAATCCAGATTTTATTCTGTGAGCGCAGCGAACGCGTCATGCGCGCTTCGCGCAACACACTATCTGGATTCCGGGTTCCATTCCGCCGCGCTACATGGCCCCGGAAATGCACAAAATGAGTGTCCATCATGCCGTCCCCTTCAGCGCAGCCCAGAGCCTGTGCGGCAGCACTGGCACCTGGGTCATGCGAGCGCCGCAAGCGTGGCGGATTGCCCCCAGAATCGCTGGCGCCGTCGCAACCAACGCTGGCTCACCCACGCCCTTGGCCCCAAACGGCCCGGTCTCCTCCGTGTCTTCGATCAGATAGGTCTTGATGGCCGGCATGTCCCCCGTGGTCGGGATGAGGTAATCGTGCAGGTTCTCGGTCTTGCCCGGAATGAATTCTTCGATCAGCGCGAGACCAAGCCCTTGCGCGATACCGCCATGGATCTGGCCCTCGACCAGCGTCGGGTTGATAGCCCGACCCACATCGTGCGCGGCGACAATGTTCAGCACCTTTACCGTGCCGAGCTCGATATCGACCTCGACCTCGGCGATCTGCGCGGCGAAGCCATAGGTGCCGTAAGGAATGCCCTGCCCGTCAGCATCGAGCTTGGTGCTCGGCGGATCCCAGGTTCCCAGCCCTTCGAGCACGATGCCGGTGGCATCAGCAGGCAGGCTTGCCAGGTCGACATTGCGCACCGTTTCACCAGCGCTGATCGTCAGTATCGAACCTGCAAGCACAAGCCTCGCCTCCGGACCGGCATTGGCGAGCTTGAGGATGCGCGCCCTCAGCGCTTCCCCCGCCAACCGCGCCGCGTTTCCAGACACATAGGTCTGGCGCGAGGCGGAGGTCTTGCCTGCATCGGCAGTCAGGTCCGTGTCGCCAACGACGAGCGAGAAAGCCGACACTGGCAGCCCAAGCGCCTCGGAAGCAATCTGGGTCAGGATCGTGGTGGAGCCTTGCCCGATATCGACCGCCCCGTTCCAGAATGTGAGCCGACCATCCGCGCCAAGCGTGATGCGCATTGTGGAAGGATTCGACATCGAGGTGTTGCCGCAACCATACCACATGCAGGCTATGCCAGCGCCGCGCCTGATCCGTTTGGCGGATTCATTGTGCGAGGCCACGCGGGCAAGCATCTGATCCCAATCGTTTTTCAGCGCATCAAGGCACTGCGGCAAACCAGCGGAACTGACAAGCCGATGGCCCGAATACGTCACATCGCCATGATCGAGCGCGTTGATCCGTCGGATCACCCAGCGGTCGAGACTGAGCTCTTCAGCCAGATCATCCATCAGTGTTTCGTTGGCAATCGCCGCTTGCGGCACACCAAACCCGCGAAAGGCACCGGCAGGCGTCTCGTTGGTATAGACCGCGCGGGTCCGGTTCCACACGTTCGGCACCTTGTAGGGCCCCGCGCCATGCACCGGCACGCGGTTGGCCACCGTTGGCCCCCACGAAGCATACGCGCCCGTGTTGAAATCGCCTTCCAGCTCATAGGCGGTCAGCCGCCCGGCCGCATCAGCCGAAGCTTTCGCATGGATATGCGCCGGATGGCGCTTGGTCGATGAGGCCATACTCTCAATGCGGCTATATACTATCCGCACGGGCCGCCTCAGCAACCACGCCGCCACCGCCAGCAGTGGCTGCACCGAGACATCGAGCTTGCCCCCGAAGCCACCGCCGCAAGCTGATGGAATGATGCGCACGGCGTCCTGCGAAAGGCCGAGTACGCGGGCGAC
>JBOFFB010000637.1:0-2507 GCA_051648385.1 Allobosea sp. | reverse complement strand
GCCCTGCGAGCAGCCCCTCGACAGAGATATCCTCGTCGAGCGCGTCCCAGTGCAGCCCGGTCTGGCTGATCTCGACCTTCTCGCGCTGTGCGGGCCTTGCCTTGAGCAGGCGCGGATACCAGGCGAGCGGCACGCCAATTGTGCGCCCGTCGGCCAGTTCGACCCACATTGTATCCGGATCGAAGCGGACGCTAGTAGCCGAAGTGTTCATTCCAGAAACTCTCGATCAGTTGGGCGCGGCGTTCAACCACGTGGGTAAAGTTTAGGCGGCAAGCGGTTTAGATACAACATTCCTCATGCTGAGGAGCCCCAAAGGGGCGTCTCGAAGCACTCACAAACGGTGGAGAGAACGACGCCAACGACCGAGTTTTTTCATTTGGGATGCTGTCACCGTAATTCCCTTGAGTCCTGTCCCTGAATTAGCCTGTCTCACTCATGGGGTGCAGTCCAAGATGCTGTCACCGTAACTTGTCACCGTAACTTTGCGCTACCCCCAACGTCCCTCATGCTGAGGAGGCCCCAGAGGGCCGTCTCGAAGCACGCGCTGACGGTGGAGAGCATGACGTCAACTACCAAGTTTTTACATTTGAGATGCTGTCACCGTAATTGCACCGTAACCCCGTAACCCGTTACCATGTCACCCACGTAACCCAAAAATGGGCCGCCGCCCATTGACAACCCTGGGATCAATATATAGGAAGTAAGCTTCCTAACTAATGGAGAAAAGCGACATGCAACGACGTGATTTTTTACGCCTCGTCGGCGGCGGTACGATCCTCGCGGCAATTTCAGCGGGCTTGGTCGAGGCCCAGGTAATAGACCCCACAGCTGCTTGGAGCATGGCAGCGGTGCAAGATGGCGACATACGGCATCGGGCGCTCGCCTATGCGATCCTTTCACCAAACCCCCATAACCGTCAGCCTTGGCTGGTTGACCTTCGTAGCCCGGAACAGGTGCAGGTGTTTTGCGACCCGGAGCGGTTGTTGACCCAGACAGATCCCTTCTCCCGCCAGATCATCATTGGACTTGGGGCCTTCATAGAGACCTTCGTCATCGCTGCGTCGCACATGGGCCGGGCGGTTGACGTAAGGCTGTTCCCGCAGGGATTTCCGACGGACCGGATAGACCAACGACCGGTTGCCAGCCTCGTCATGGGTGGGCCTGCGTCACCAGACCCGCTGTTTGCGCATATTCTGACACGGCGAAGCGTAAAAGCGCCTTACGACATGACCCGCACCATTCCGGCTGAAGCGATCAATTCGCTCACCACCTCGCCGCGTAAAGCACTGCATGCCATCAAGGTGGAGACCGATCCGGAGGCAGTCGCGAACATGCGCGGATTCATGACCCGAGGTGGTGGCATTGAAGTGATGACGCCGCGCACGTGGCTGGAAAGTGTCGAACTGATGCGCATCGGCAGCGCCGAAATCGCCGCCAATCCAGACGGGATCTCGATGGGTGGCCCGATGATCGAAACGCTTCTGGCCAACGGGCGGATCAGCCGTGCCGTAATGGCCGACACAAGCAGCCCGGTGTTCCGCGCCGGGACCGAGCGCTACACGGCTTCGACCGCAGCAACACCTGCCGCCATCTGGTACGCGACGCCGGGCAACAGCCGCGAAGACCAGATCGAAGCTGGCCGTGCCTGGATGCGCATTGCCCTGACGGCCACGAGCCTTGGTCTGTCACTGCATCCCATGAGCCAGGTTCTGCAGGAATTTGCCGAGATGGCTGCAGAACTGGCAGCCTTCCACGACCATGTCGGGGTCAAGGCTCCGGCACGGGTTCAAATGCTCTCGCGCATCGGCTATGGTCCGACAGTTGGCGCGTCCCCGCGTTGGCCCTTGCAGACGAGGATCAGGACCGCTTGACAACATCCAATGCACCGCCTCCCAGCTTCGTACTGCTCAACGAGATTGGCATCATCAATCAATTGGCAGGCGCAAAGCTGGAGGCGGTACTGCCCTATCGTATGACCATGCCCCAGTTCCGCATCCTCAACCACTTCGTCAGGATGCCGGGAGAGCGCAACATCAACAGGCTTGCGCAAGCGTTTCAGGTTGCCAAGCCGACGATGGGGGGTGTCGTCGAAAGCCTTCGCAAGAAGGACCTGATCTCGCTTCGGCCTGATCCCGATGACAAGCGCAGCAAGCTTGTGGCCATCACGCACAAAGGCATCGAGGCACAACGAGCGTCTATCAAACTGCTGTATCCCGATCTGCAACAGATCGAGGATGCCATGGGCGCTGACTTTATTTTGCGTCTGTTGCCAGACTTGCAACGTCTCAGGAAACATCTGGACGAGAATAGGTAAACCATTCTGTGATGCAACCAGCTGCATCGTTGCCTCATTTACGGTCATTTACGCATTTACGGTGACATGATCACAATTGCATAAACCCCAACGTCCTCACGCTGCTCGTGCCGTCACCTGCGGCAACGCCACCGTCTCGATCTTGCTCAGGTCCAGCCGCTTCGATGCGCCGTCAATGTCAAAGCCGACGACG
>JBOFFB010000636.1:0-3633 GCA_051648385.1 Allobosea sp. | reverse complement strand
AACGGGCTGCTGCCGAGAGCGCCAAAAGGGGCTCTCACACCCCTAGAGCGGCATCACTACGACGAAGAACAGCGCAGATTATTCTTCGTGGGCATCACGCGCGTGAAGGCAGACCCTACTAACGGAAAGCCAGGAACGCTTATTCTGACCTATTCGCAAGAAATGCCGCTCGCTGCCGCGATGAATGCTGAAATTGCACCCGCCTACGTCAACTATGGCAAAGCGGTGCTTCAAGCGAGCCGCTTCATCGGGGACATGGCACCGGCTGCACCTGCTCCTGTTTGGGTTCCATAGACAGCGTCACTTGCGCAGCAGCTGGGTGTGATCGCCCCGCTCCTTTTTACCTCAATGCACTCTAAGATTAAGTACATAAAATGGCTAAAGGTGATCCAAACATTCCCGATCTCGTGAGAAACGACATGCGTGAGCGATTTAAATCGAGAATAATCAAAACTATATCTGAGTTTAATTCAGCGGATGAAGACGAAGACGTGATGACCGGGCATCTCGACGCTAATCTCACGACCCATTCTAGGGATGTCTATGTTCCTGATCGCGAGTTACCTGGGACTTGGTCTTGGTCATTGCGATATCGCAAATTCAGGGGGCGGGAACCCGGCGCAACTGAAAGACAACTTGGTGCAGATGGGATAATCGAGCTCAGTGTGGATGGGCCATACAATTCGCAAGTAAAGTCTATGCTTTTTCAATCAAAGATGGAAAAATCACATGGATCACGAGAGTTAGTCGAGCAGTGCTCAAAACTCTCCAATTGGCGCGAAGCCGCTGCGGTTTTTTCTTATGGGCCAGATCGATTTGCTGGGATATCACTTGACGCTGTCTTAGGTGCAAAGGGCAATCTTGTTGAAGCAAAAGGCGTCGATCTTGCCGAGTTCCTTGCGGATTTATTTGTCGCCTGCACGATAGGCGATACCGAGCTCCGATATCATACTGATAAGAAAATGTTGAGCTGGAGGGATTCGCAGCGCACTCGCGTGGCCGCACGCTTTGCCGTTAAGCACCGGATCAAGATCAACGTAAAGAGGCCATCGTCCCTTTGGTCTGACCTACAAGGGGTTAATGAGATTAGTGCTGACGAAATCAACAAACACCGAATGGCAATTAGTGAGCGAGACATGCTCGGCGTCGACTGGGGAGCAACCTACGCGCAACAAAAGGCGGCGCAGAAGGCAATTACGCGGGTTTATCACCCCGACATGTGGAGCGGCTGGCCTGATCAGATCCGGGCAACGATGGAAGCTCGTACAAAAGAAGTACAGGGCATAAAGATAAAGAAGGATCGCTAGTGAATAGTTTCGTTGATGTGGCCAGTAGCCTTGCGAACTAATCTTAAACTTCGATTCGCTAGAGCAATGGCGTAACAAGGTCCCAGCTCTTTTTGTTCTCGATGATTGAGCGTTTACGAGATGGGTTGCCGCTTTTTGCGTGGCCCGATTGGGGTCTGAAATGAAAGAGATGGGAGCGCGAAGCTGATGTTGCTTCGCTCATCTCACCCCTCTCGCAAACCCGATGATCGCACCGACCACAGCGCTCTCACGCCCGGGGAAGCCGTGCCAATGCTGACCGCCGCAGATGCGGCCGGAGGGCGCTGAACCGCCATCGATCCACCGCACGCGGACCTTGGAGCCTGCCCATTGGGCGAATGGCTCGACATCGGCGAAATGCGTCACACGGCATTCGTCCCTGCGGTGGTGCAGGACAAGTGTCGGCGGAAGGCTGGACGCGGACCACAGAGAGCCGCGCACGGTCGAGAGCATGGACGAGGCAAAGACGACGCCATCAGGATTATAGCTCAGCGCGCCGGGGACCTTGGTGGAGCCCCGGCTCATCGCGACCAGAAAGACGCGCGGGGCGATCCGGCGCATGTAGGCCATCGCCGAGCCGACATCAGCGCCCGCGTCCAGCAGCAGCGATGCCATACCCGCGCTGCGATATGCGCCGCGTGTCTGGACGATCCAGTTTCCCTGCCGGTCGATGCCACCATCGTCACCAATCCCGATAGCGCTATCACCACCGGGCAGGAGGATGAGCCCGACTGACGGCTTGCCCTTCGGCAGGTTGAGGATCGCGCGGCCACCCCCGATTTGGACAACCTCTTCGGCCTGCGCGGGCAGTGGCGAGAACGTGACGGCAATGGTGAGGGCAAGAGCGGGCAGGCTCACGCGGGCAATGTTGTTGAGCGGCATGAACATCTCCTCCTTGGGGTTGGCTGATCAGTTGCGCGAGGTTGGCGGCGTGAAGCCGTAGCGGCTGTAAATCGGGTCATTCTCGAAATTGCATTCGAGAACGAACCACCGGGTTTTGACCTCAGCCGTGCCGCTGTTGGTTTCCCGCGAGAAGCCGAAGCCGCTGTTGCGATTGAACGGGCGGAAGGCCAGCCGCCGACACTCTGCCATGGCCTTCGTCAGTTCGGGTTGCGGCCTGCCCACGCTTTTCTCGGCAATCGCCAGAAAGGCATTCAGGAAGGCGGGAGCCCAGTCATGGCGGCTATAGATGCCATAGGTCTGAGGGGCTGCGCCGCACCGGACGGATATCGTGTCACCAGCAGGGATTTCCGGTGCTTCAAACTCAGTCGAGCCATTGCCAACGACCGTACCAACCCGACCACCGATCAGCCGTGCAAGGTCCTCAACCGCAGCAGTGCCGCAATAGTTGGGGGACGTCGTGCCCTTGGATGATTGAGCCATTGCCGGGGTGACAGGACCGAGGGCCGTCAGCCCGATAAATGCCACGCCCGCCAAGACGCAGGTCAGCTTGTTCGTGGTGCGCGGCCCGAGGCGCGCCATGCGCATCAGCGACGTCGTGTCCGTTCGCTGCCAGCGGTCAGGGCCACCGAGTGTCCTAACCAGCGTTCGGGCGGAGACCTCGCCCGCTTCGATCATCGCCACCATCTCATCGGTGGAGACAGGGCCAACCTCACTGTCGCCGGTTTTGATGAGCCACAACGCATCTTCGATTTTCTCACAACCGGCTTGGCGCATAGTAACCTCGTCTCAATTCCGACAATGTAGCAATATAAAACGTCGCAATTAATTACACAAATAGAATAATGTTGGAAAATGGACGTCAGGCAATTCATCGGAAAGAATGTGGAACGGTTGCGGCTCGCCAAGGTGAGCAACGGCAAGCCGATGACGCAGATCGCACTTTCGGATGCGCTGCACGTGGACCGGGCCTATGTAAGCGCCCTTGAGCGCGGCCTTCGCAATCCGACTGTGGTCACGCTCTATCGGATCGCCGAGGCGCTGGGCGTGCCGTTCTCTGCGCTGTTCGAGGTGCCAGAGGGAGGCGAAGAGCCAACTGATGCGCCCAAAGAGCGGGAGCGTGCCAAGGAAAGTAACAATGCGCGCCTTCGAAGTGGCGTAGCTCAAGATAAATGACCAAGCCGAAGTTAGCTGCAAAAGTTCCGTTCGATGCACTACGCGTCTTAGAGCTTGACCCAAAAGGCTATTGCGGGGTGAATCCCATTCTGGTTCAAGGTTCCATCTGGGAAAGGATGGAACGATGTGGACGGCAGAGCACCGCAAGACCTACGTGCGCGGCACGACGAGCTACCCGAGCAATCTGACGGATGAGGAATGGGCTGTGCTTGAGCCCCTGATCCCGTCGGCG
>JBOFFB010000635.1:0-3789 GCA_051648385.1 Allobosea sp. | reverse complement strand
CATTGCCTGCAATCTGGCTGTCGATATCATTCATGCATTGATCGACCCGCGTATCGATACGCTCGGTGCGAAGGCGCAGGCCTGATGAGCACTGCCGTGCCCCTGCGTGGTCCGGCTGCAGCCGCGAAGCCGACATGGTCACAAGCTCTCGCAATGCCGCTCAGTATCAAGCTGGCGGCTGGGTTTCTGGTGCTGATGGTCGTGGTTTCGATCCTCGCGCCACTGATCGCGCCATATGATTTCGCCACGCAGAACCTTGCACGCCGCCTTCGTCCGCCCGTGTTCTGGGGTGGCGAATGGAGCTATGCGCTAGGCACCGATCACCTGGGGCGCGATATCCTCAGCCGTTTGATCTATGGCATCCGCACATCCATTGCGATTGCGCTGGCCGGCACTTTGATCGGCGCGGCCCTCGGAACCGCGCTCGGATACGTCGCTGCACGTCGCAGAGGTTGGCTTGATGACATCATCATGATGATGGTCGATGTGCAAGCGGCCTTGCCGGCATTTTTCATCGCCATCGCCTTTATTGCGCTGGTCGGCTCGAACCTCCTGATCTTCATCGTGCTGGTGAGCCTTGAAGGCTGGGAACGCTATACCCGGCTGGTGCGTGGGCTGGTGATCTCGGAACAGGCCGCACTTTATGTGAGGGCCGTGCAAGCGCTGGGAGCAAACATCAACCGCGTCAACCTGCGCCACGTCCTGCCCAATATCGCGGCCTCCCTTGTGGTCCAGATGACCATTACCTTTCCATGGGTGATCCTGCTCGAAACCACGCTGTCGTTTCTCGGGCTTGGTGTGCAGCCGCCCGGAACGTCACTCGGGCAGATGCTCGGCGCAGGCCGAAACTACCTGCTTCAGGCCTGGTGGATCGCGGTGTGTCCCGGCTTGGTGATTTTCCTGACAACACTATCGGTCAGCCTGTTCGGCGATTGGTTGAGGGACAGGTTGGACCCGACACTCGACAGCGCGACCTGAATTGATGAGTTTTATTCAACCTGTCATGGTCATGTCGCAAGAAAGCCCTAGCGAATGGTCGTTCACAACGAGGGTCCGTCATGTCGCTCAATCGCCGTCATTTCGTTGGAGGCGCGGTTAGCGCGCCGTTCGTCGTCACAACGCCGCATGCCTTCGCACAGACCGACCGTCGCCCGACGCTGACGGTTGCCGTCGCCGAGCTTCCCAAGGTGCTCGAGCCGGCAATGGAGCTCAACAATGTCGGTACGCGCGTCACATATTCTGTTTTCGACACGGTCATCCGGCGTGACTTCAAGAGCCAGCCCGATGGTGGCGGCTCGAAACTCTTGCCGCATCTGGCGCTGTCGTGGGAGCGCGAAGATGCTCGTTCCCTCGTCGTCAAATTTCGCCCTGATGTGAAGTTTCACAATGGCGACGAAATGACCGCTGATGATGTAGCCTATACCTTCCGTGAGGGGCGTTTGTGGGGCGAAAAGCCCGAGATTCCGGGTGGTCGGCCATTCTTCGGCACATTGGAAAGCGTCTCGGCCATCGACAAGCATACCGTGCGGTTCAAGACCCGCGCCCCTGATGTGCTGATGGAGCAACGCCTCGCATCGTGGTGCTCATGGATTGTCAACAAGCGTCACTATGAACAAGTCGGCATTGACGGCTTTGGCAAGAACCCGGTCGGCACGGGGCCCTTTCGCTTCACGCGCATGCGGGCCAACGAGTTCATGGAGTTCGAAGCCTTCGATGCTTATTGGATGGGCCGCCCGACAGCGCGCCGCGTCATCTTCCGCGAAGTGCCGGAGTTGTCGACCCGTATCGCGGGCCTCGTTTCCGGCGAGTTCGACCTGATCACCAATGTGCCGCCAGACCAGATTCAGGTGATGTCAGGCTACCGTGATGTCGAGGCGCGCTCGGTCGTGCTGGCAAACAGCCATTTGCTGACCTTCGATGCACGTGGGCCGATGACCTCTGACAAGCGTATCCGGCAAGCACTGGCGGTATCGATCGACCGCAAGAAACTGGTCGACGCCCTGTGGCTCGGCAAAGCGGTGATCCCTGAATCCCACAACTACCCTGAATACGGCCAGATGTTCCTGGAGGGCCGCAGCCTGTCTTTCAATCCGGAGCGGGCACGGGCATTGTTGCGCGAAGCGGGCTACAAAGGCGAGCCGATCACCTATCGGACCATGCCGAACTATTACACCGGCGCACTGGATGCGGCGCAGATCATCGTCGAGATGTGGAAGGCGGTCGGCATCGACGCCCGCCTACAGGTGGTCGAGAGCTTTGCCCAGATGCAGGGACCTGGCCAGCAAGTTGGCAACACATCGAACTCGACCCGCTTTCCTGACCCACTCGGCGCGATCTGGCCAAGCTGGGGCCCGGCATCGGCTTTCCAGACCACCAAGGCCTTTGCGGAGGCGGATGCCGCACCATTCAACGCCGCTGGCCGTGCGCTCATCGGCGAGACCGACCCCGGCAAACGCAAGGCCCTGTTCGCCCAGATGCTTGACGCCTATGAAGATGCTTGCCCTGGCACGATCCTGTATCAACCGCTCGAAACCTATGGCGTGAAGAAGAAGGTCAAGTGGACACCTTACAGTTTCTTCTTCATGGACCTGCGCGCCGACAATCTGAGTTTTGCGTGAGATGAGTGCAGCCAACGGCGCAGATCGCCCGTTCCGTGTCGTGCAGGTCTCGGATACGCACCTGTCCGAGACGCATGCCTATTTCATCGACAATTACGATGTCTTTGTCGAGGAGATGCGGGCGCTCAAGCCCGACCTGATTGTCCACACGGGCGATATCTCGTTCAATGGCCCGGTGCGGTCTGATGATCTCAGCTTCGCCAAAGCGCAACTCGATCGCTTGCCGGCAACCGTACTGATGCTGGCAGGCAATCACGACATTGGCGAAGCGCCGCCATTCTCGCGTCTTGACCAGCCCATAAATGATGCGCGCATGTCCGCTTGGACAAGCGCGATAGGGCCGATGTGGTGGAGCCACGACATCGGCAATTGGCGGCTTATCGGCCTTGATACGGCACTGATGGCATCTGGTCTGGACGAAGAGGCTGCGCAACACAGCTTTTTGTCCGAACAGCTCGCCTCACGTGGCAACCGGCCTGCGATGGTCTTCATGCACATGCCGCCCTTCGAAACGGACCCAAACGATGAGCGCGCAACGACGTCTTGCGTGCCCCATTCGGCGCGAGGTGCACTGCTGGACACCTGCCGCAATGCTGGCGTGAAAGTGATCGCCTGTGGTCATCTGCATGTTTATCGCAGGCTTCGCTACCAGGGCATGGGCATCGTCTGGGCACCGCCGACCGCGATGGTCAACTTTGAGCGCCAGTGGCGCAAATGGCGGCGCTGGTCGCGGCCGGGCTATCTGATCTGGACGCTCGATGGCGGCAAGATCAGCCACGAACTCGTGGAACCACGCATGATGATCGCGCAGGACACCTCACGCTGGACCGACATTGGCGGCACGACGACCAACATGCCGCAGCGGTCCCTCATCAGGCATCACCTGCCGGATTGAGTTCGCGCCGACCGGGGCGCACGTGGCTAGGTCATCCCGCATTGAGATGGAATCCATCTCAATGCGGAAAGATGATCGATCATGATAAAATAGAGCATTGCGTACTCACAAAACCGGTACCCACTTTTGTGCGCAATGCTCTAACAGGCCGCTGAAGAAGTTGCGACCAGTTTCATTTTCTCGCGTTTTTGAGCAGCTTTCAGAGTTTTGGCGGTGGATTTTCCACCATCAGATGTCGAATTTCCCGCCATACTGGTCAAGATATTGATCATGCTG
>JBOFFB010000634.1:0-7916 GCA_051648385.1 Allobosea sp. | reverse complement strand
CGCCTCGATGCCGAGCAAACCACCTATGTGCGGGCCTTGCGCACCTCGGGGCAGGCGCTGCTCTCGCTGATCGAAGATATCCTCGACTATGCCAAGGTTGAGGCCGGGCACACCACGCTGAGCGAGGAGCCGTTCGACCTCATCGCGCTGAGCGAAGGCGTGGTCGAGCTTCTGGCTCCGAAGGCGCATGACAAGGGGCTTTCGTTGGCGATGCGGGCGGACCCGGCGCTGCCACAGCGGCTGATCGGCGATCCGGACCGGGTGCGGCAAATTCTGATCAACCTCGTTGGCAACGCCGTGAAATTTACCGAGACCGGCGGCGTCGGCCTGCGCCTTGGCTGGCAAGACGGCACCGTGACGATCATCGTCGAAGATACGGGACCGGGCATTCCGCCTGACCGGATCAGCGCCATTTTCGAAGAGTTCGAGCAAGCCGACGAGACCACAGCCCGCACCCATGGCGGTTCCGGCCTCGGTCTTGCGATCGTCAAGCGTCTGGTGCCGTTGATGAACGGCGCGATCACCGTCGACAGCATGCCAGGGCAAGGCTCGGTTTTCACCGTCAAGCTGGAGCTGAAGCCCTTTGGGGACAGCGAAGTTTCCCTGACAAGAGAAACGCAAGGGTTGCACGTGCTGCTGGTTTCGGCGGCACCCTTCGAGGCAGACTATCTTGATGCCGCTGCCCAGGTTGCCGGGGCAACCGTCGTGCGAACCGCCGACGCGGTTGCAGCACAGGCTTTCATCCTCGATCACTCGTTTGATGTCCTGCTGGTCGACCTCGCGATTGGGGCCGAACGGGCTCGTGAGCTTGCGATCCTTGCACGTGCGGCAGGCGTCAGCCGCCGCATCATCGTGCTGTCACCCATAGAACGGCGCAGCTTTGGCGCGCCTGCGGGCTCCGGCTTTGATGCATTCCTCGTCAAGCCTGTGCGTGGACGCTCACTGCTGGCGCAGCTCCGGGGTCAGGCGGCCAAGACAAGCGACTTTGCAACCCCCGCGCACTTCCATGATGAGACGTCGGTGCCTGACCGACCACGCGTGCTGCTGGCGGAAGACAACGAGATCAATGCGCTTCTGGCACGCCGCACGTTGGAGAAGCTCGGAGCGGAGCCAATCTGGGTGCCGAACGGGCGCGAGGCGGTGGACCTGATGCTGTCGGCCCTCGCAGGCACCATCCCGCCTTTCGCGCTCGGGGTCTTCGATGTACGCATGCCGACAATGGATGGCCTGAAGGCCGCGCGCATGATCCGTGACGAGGAAAGCGCACTCGGGCTGATGCAGCGGCTGCCGCTGATTGCGGTGACCGCCAACGTCTCCGCCGAGGATCGCGAAGCTGCCATGGCTGCTGGCTTCGATGACTGCCTGCCCAAGCCGCTGGTGCGCGACCAACTCGCACTCTGGCTCAAGATCGCGCTTGATCCGGCCCATGACAGTGCGGCGTAGCTGAACCAGAAACGCATGCGTCATGGTATTGTCATGTTGGCGTCATGGATTTGTAACTGCCATATGTAGATACCTGTTGGTCTTCCGTAGACGAGCGGGAATCATCCCGCGCGCGCACAGAAGGCGGACGGATTGACCGAACCCATGTTCAATGATGCCTTGCCTGAAGGTCTACGCATCAGCCGCAAGCCGGGGCGCTATTCCGAACCAGCGATGGCCTTTCTGTCGAGCTTGCCACCGCAGATCGTGCCGTTTCCAGCCCGCCAGTTTCCTAACCGTGGCTTGCCCAAGGTGCTCGGTCGCAGCGGGAACCTGCAGATCAGGCTGGCGAAGAACAGCCGCGATGTGCGGCGGGCCCAGCGCCTGCGCTACCAAGTGTTCTATGAGGAAATGGCAGCGGTGCCGAGCGCACGCGCCAAGTTCCTGCGCCGCGACATCGACGCCTATGACGCCATCTGCGATCATTTGCTTGTGGTAGACACCTCCCGTCTGGATATTCGCCCCGGTCGCAAGTCGCGCCCGATGGTTGTTGGCACCTATCGTCTGCTCCGGCAGGACCAGATCGGACAGTCAGGCTTCTATACGCAAGGCGAGTTCGACATTGCGCCACTGATCGCGCGCCATCCGGGCAAGCGCTTTCTCGAACTAGGCCGCTCCTGCGTGATGGCCGATTATCGCACCAAGAAGACCGTCGAACTGCTCTGGCATGGCATCTGGGCCTATGTCCGGCATCATCGCATCGACGTGATGTTCGGATGCGCCTCGCTGGAGGGTACGGACCCTGCCAAGCTCACCGAGCGTCTCGGATTTCTGCATCATCACGCCCGCGCCGAGCCAGAATGGCGGGCGAACGCGCATTACTTAAATCATGTCCCGATGGACCGGGTTGCCGCATCCGACATCGACGCGAAGTCGGCGCTGAAAGCACTTCCACCGCTTCTGAAGGGCTATCTCAGGATCGGTGCGCGCTTTGGAGACGGCGCGGTTGTGGATCGCCAGTTCGGTACCACTGATGTGCTGGTCGTGCTGCCGGTGTCTGCCATCGACCGGCGCTATGTCGACTACTATGGCGCAGACGGCGAGCGCTACGCCGCCTGAGCGGCAACTGCTGGCGCGCGCCTCAGCAGATTCACTTTTGCCCCAATCGCTGATTGCATAAATCACGGGGCTGTGGTCATTAACAATTGCTTTCGGTGCCAACCCGCAAGGGAAGGTGAAACGGGAATGCGGTGAGGCCCCCACAGGGCCAATGCCGCAGCTGCCCCCGCAACTGTAAGCGGCGAGCGTCACTTCAATTGCACCACTGGCCGGCACGCAATGTGCCACCGGGAAGGCGAGGATGACGCATTGACCCGCGAGCCAGGAGACCGGCCGGACGCTTGTGCAACCTCAACCTGGCGGTGGGCCGGGGCTTGGAGACATGATGTCGGTCCTTCGTCTGAACGCTGCGCTGTGCGTGGCAGCAATTTCGCATATTTTTTTCGTACAAATTGGCCATGCGCAGCCCGCACCACCCGATCCGGGTGGCATACCACTTGATGTGGTCGTGACGGCCTTTCGCCAGCCGCAGCCGATCCAGCGGGCGGGCTCGGCGATCAGTGTCATCCGCGCTGACGAGATCGCCAAATCCGCGCCCGGATCGGTCACTGACCTGCTGCGTGGCCAACCTGGCCTCTCGGTCGTCGAGAATGGCGGACCGGGCAAGACCGCCAACATCCAGCTGCGCGGCGCTGAAAGCCGCCACACGCTGGTGCTGATCGACGGCATCCGCGTCAACGACCCGTCCGGGCCGGCCAGCGAGTTCGATTTCGCCAACCTTGCCCTCGCTGATGTCGAGCGGATTGAAATCCTGCGCGGCCCGCAATCGGCACTTTATGGTTCGGATGCCATTGGCGGGGTGATCAACATCATCACGAAAAAAGGCCGTGGCGCACCGCGCATCAACCTCACGGTGGAGGGCGGCAGTTACGGCACGCTGGCCACGCGCATGAGCGTTTCGGGCGGCACGCAGGACATGTCGTATTCGCTTGGCCTGCTTGGGGCGCGAGCCAACGGCTTTTCGGCCTACGGCTACCGGCTGCCGCGCCTTGCAGCGTTTGGTCCCTTCGACAAGGATGGTTTTGAGCGCCTCGCCGGCAACGCACGCTTTGCCTGGCGTGTTGCCGAAGGTGTCGAGATCGAGACGGGGCTTTACGCCGGTCGCACGCACACGGGATATGACGCGGCATTCGCTGGTTTCGGCTATCTGCCGGACACGCCGTCACGCTCGACCTCAGAGCTGATCAACGGCTATGTGCGTGCCATCATCGACCCGGCAGGCTCGGCGCTGCGCCATCAACTGACGCTGTTTGGCAACCAGACAAAGCGCGGCCTCAACGATGTGCAACGCTATGATTTTGGCTTCGGGCTGACGCGAGAAGACAATCGCTACACTTATCTTGGACAACGCTATGGCGCGGAGTACCAAGGCCTCCTGCGCATGGGCTCGTTTGGCTCGCTGACGTTTGGCGGCGGCATCGAGAACGAGACGCTGCGCTCAGCCACCATTCCGGGCCAGAACTCCTTCAACAGGCCTGAGCGCGCCACATACCAGCGCTCGGCATACAACCTGTTCGCCCTGCACCAGATCACAGTCGGCGACAGGCTCGACCTGTCATTTGGCGGGCGGCTGGACCATGTCGAAGGCGTCAAGACCTTCCTGACGGGCCGCGCCACCGCCGCTTACCGTATCCCGGACAGTGGCACAAAGTTGCGCGCGTCGCTCGGCACCGGCGCGAAAGCACCATCGCTCTACCAGAATTTCTCGATATACGGCCCGGCGCGAGCCGGCGATCCGGCCCTCAAGCCGGAAGAATCCATCGGCTTTGATGTCGGCATCGACCAGCAATTCTGGAACGGGCGACTGACGCTGTCGGCCACGGTTTTCCAGAACCGGATCAAGAACCTTATCGACTTCGATTTCGCTCGCGGCGTCGTCGGCAACTTTGGGCCAGTCGGGCAATACGTGAACGTGGCCCGCGCCCGGACCCAAGGTGTCGAGGTTGCTGCCGATGCGGTGCTGTGGGAGGGCTATCTCAGCGCCCGCGCCAGCTACACGCACCTCGATGCCATCGATGAGACGACGAAGCTGCGTCTGGCAAGGCGCCCGATGCACCAGGGCAAACTGGGCTTCACGATCACGCCGCTGCCGAACCTCAGCATCGAGCCGACCATCCATCTCGTGGGAGAGCGCTTTTCCAACCGCAACGAGAAGCTGAAGCTGGCACCCTATGCCCGCCTCGACACCCGCGTCAGCTACCGTGTGAATGACAACCTGAACCTCTATGTGCGGGCCGAAAACCTGACCAACGCGCGCTATCAGGAGGTCAAGGACTATGGCACCACGGGGCGGGCGTTCTATGCCGGGTTGAACGCGACCTGGTGAGTGACGCCAAACATCGAAGGTGTCACCCCCGGCAAGGCCGTCAGGCCTTGGGAAGGGGGTCCACCCGTGCCAGGTGGATTCCCTTCCCGGCCTTGCAGGCCGCCGGGAATGACATCAGGATGACAGCGCAGTTGGTGTCGATCAAATCAGCCTGATCGACGCCACCAGCACGATGCCTGCTTTGCATGTGATCCGGCCAGCGGCTCCATCAAGCCTGAACGCGTGGTCGATCCCGATGCGTTGGGGTTGGCCCGCGACATCAACCGTCACAGCTGCCGTCGGTGCATGCAACACGCAGATGCCACCCTCCAGCACGTGCACATCCCCTACCCGCAGCACATCGAGCCTGATCATGGCGCGCGTGCGGTCCGCGATCAGGTTTGCCACCTCGACCGGGCCATTCTCCAGCCTGCTGGAAATCGGTGCCTCGCCGGGATACCGGGCGGGCCTGAACGGTTGCCTGAGGTCGACTTCGCCCTGCGGCGTGTCCAGCACCAGCCCACTGCCGCCGATGACCACCTGGCAACGATCAAAGCCCGCCAGATCAGAGAACGGCGCGGGGGTGCTGATGGTGGTGCGCCCCAGCCTCCAGATGAGGCCATCCCAGCTTCCCGCGACCGAGCCGGACAAGCGCTCCTCCGCCATGTCGACGGTGACACCGCCACCGTTCTTCCAGGGTGAGCGTGTGTAGCTTGATGGGGCGAGATGGGTGATGTGCATGATCAACAATGTCCTGATACATCCACCAATGTCACCACCGCCCTTGTGGCGGTGATCCCGGTGCGGAAAGATCGCATCCAATGCAACCGAGATGGTCGGTACAAGACCGACCACGACATCAAAGGTGACGACGTTCGATCATGCTCGCGCCCTCCCTCCGCATCAATGGCACAAACGTCAACCTCGATCCGCGCGATGTTGCCTTCGTGCAGGATCCCTACCCCGTCTATGACACCGTCCGTGCCATTGGTCCGGCCTTTTTCTGGGAGCAGTACGGCCATTGGTGCTTTGCCAGCCATGACGCGGTCAGCGCGCTGCTGAAAGACCGCCGCTTTGGCCGCCAGATACTCCATGTCACCAGCCGCGAGGCGCTGGGTTGGCCCGAACCTGCCCCGCATCTGGCACCCTTCCACGCGGCCGAACGCCATTCGCTGCTGGAGCTTGAGCCACCCGACCACGCGCGGCTGCGCGGCCTTGTCAACCGCGCGTTTGTCTCGCGGCAGGTGGAGCGCTTGCGCCCGCGCATCGCCGAGCTGGCGCACAGGCTGATTGATGGCTTTGTGGCGCGTGGCGAGGTGGATCTGCTGGAGGCGTTCGCCACGCCGATTCCGGTCATCGTGATTGCGGAGCTGCTCGGCGTGCCACCGGAGCGCGCGCCGGACCTGCTCAGGTGGTCGCATGCGATGGTGGCGATGTACCAGTTTCGCCGTTCGCGGCAGATCGAAGATGAGGCCGCGGCGGCGACCAAGAGCTTCGTTGCCTTCCTGCGCGACTACATCCGCGACAAGCGCCGCCGGCCCGCCGATGACCTTATCAGCACGCTCATCGCCGCGACCGAAGCTGGCGAGCGGATGAGCGAGGACGAGCTGATCTCGACCTGCATCCTCGTGCTCAATGCAGGCCATGAGGCAACCGTCCATGCGATCGGCAATGGCGTGAAGGCGCTGCTAGAACATGGCGTCGACATCGGTACCGCGCCGATTGAAGGGCTGATCGAGGAGGTGCTGCGCTTCGATGCGCCGCTGCACATGTTCACGCGCTACGCACTGGAGGATTGCGAGGCGTTTGGCGTCACGTTCAAACAAGGTGAAGTGGTGGGCTTGCTGCTGGGTGCCGCCAATCGCGACCCGGCGCGTTTTGCCAAGCCGCACAACTTCGATGCTGGTCGCACGCCAAACGCCCATGTCAGCTTCGGCGCGGGCATCCACTTCTGCGTCGGTGCGGCGCTGGCCCGGCTGGAACTGGCGGTGGCGTTGCCTATCCTGTTCCAGCGCTTGCCGGGGCTGAGGCTCGCGTCAAAGCCGGTCTATCGCGACACGTATCATTTCCACGGGCTGGAGCGGCTTGACGTGAGGTGGTGAGGCGCTGCGTCATTCCGGGGCGGCAAAGCCGAGCCCGGAACCCATCAACATGGTACTATGGTGTTGGACCACGACCCAGTCGGCACCCGTTTTCACAGCACTTGCGTTGATGGGTTCCGGGCTCTTCGCTGCGCGAAGCCCCGGAATGACGCCGCCGCCTCACAACCCCGGCAGGTTCAGCCCCTTCTCCCTGGCGCAGGCGATGGCTGTCTCGTAGCCCGCATCGGCGTGGCGCATGACGCCTGTCGCCGGATCGTTCCACAAAACCCGCTCCAGCCGCCGCGCGGCATCTGGCGTGCCGTCGGCAAGGATGACCACGCCGGAGTGCTGCGAATAGCCCATGCCGACGCCGCCGCCATGGTGCAGCGAAACCCATGTCGCGCCCGACGCCGTATTGAGCAACGCATTCAGCAGCGGCCAATCCGATACTGCATCCGAGCCGTCCTTCATGGCCTCCGTCTCGCGGTTTGGCGAGGCGACCGAGCCTGAATCGAGATGGTCGCGCCCGATCACCACGGGGCCGATCTCGCCACGTGCCACCATCTCGTTGAAGGCGAGGCCCAGACGGTGCCTGTCCCCCAGCCCCACCCAGCAAATGCGGGCGGGGAGGCCCTGGAAGCGGATGCGCTCCTTGGCCATGTCGAGCCAGTTGTGCAGATGCGCGTCGTGCGGCATCAGTTCCTTGACCTTGGCATCGGTCTTGTGGATGTCTTCCGGATCGCCGGACAGCGCCGCCCAACGGAACGGACCAACCCCTCGGCAGAATAGCGGGCGGATATAGGCCGGCACGAAGCCCGGAAAATCGAAGGCATCGGCCACGCCCATGTCTTTCGCCATCTGGCGGATGTTGTTGCCGTAGTCGAGGGTCGGCACGCCCATGCGGTGGAAATCGAGCATGGCGCGGACATGGGTCGCCATCGATTGCTTGGCGGCTTTTGTGACGCCAGCCGGATCGCTGAGCTTGCGCG
>JBOFFB010000633.1:0-1714 GCA_051648385.1 Allobosea sp. | reverse complement strand
CCAGACGAATGAGCACGGTGTCGACGGGATGGCTCGACAGTGTGCGACACACGGTGCTGTCGCTTGGCGATGCGCTCATCGGCGTGGCCAATCCCACCTTGCGGCTTGGCGTGACCGGGCTGTCGCGCTCTGGCAAGACGGTGTTCACGACGGCGCTGGTGCATCATCTCACCGGCGGCACGCGCCTGCCGCTGCTGCGCGCTTCTGCCGAGGGGCGCATCGCGCGGGCAAAGCTCACGCCACAACCCGACCAGGATGTGCCGCGCTTTCCTTACGAGCAGCATCTGCAGTCGCTGACCGGGCCAGAGCGAAGCTGGCCGCAATCGACCCGCAAGATCAGCGAACTCCGGCTCGAAATCGACTACGAGCGTGCTTCCGGCTGGCGGACCGGACCTGCGACGCTGACACTCGATATCGTCGACTATCCCGGCGAGTGGCTGCTGGACCTTGGCCTGATCGGGATGAGCTTTGCCGACTGGTCGCGCCGCACCATCGCGGATGCGCGCAAGGCACACAGACTGCCATTCTCCGGTGAGTGGCTGGCGCTGTGCGCCACGCTTGCGCCGGATGCGGCTTCAGATGAGGTGGCGGCGCACGGCGCCAGCGAAGCCTTCAAGGGTTATCTCGCAGCCCTGCGAGCCGACCCGGAAATGGTGGCTGTGACCCCGCCGGGGCGTTTCCTTATGCCGGGCGACCTTGAAGGATCACCGGCGCTGACCTTTGCGCCACTTGATGGCGTCAGCGACGGTACTGCGAAGCCCGGCTCGCTTGGCGCGCTGATGGAGCAACGCTTCGAGGCCTACAAAAACCTTGTGGCGCGCCCCTTCTTCCGCGACCATTTCGCCCGCCTCGACCGGCAGATCGTGCTGGTCGATGTGCTGGCTGCGCTCGATGCCGGGCCGACCGCACTGGCGGACCTTGAAACGGCGCTGGGCGATACGCTTTCGGCGCTATCTGTTGGGCGCAATTCGCTGTTTTCCAGCCTGTTCAGCCCGCGCATCGACAAGGTGCTGTTCGCGGCCACCAAGGCCGATCATGTCCATCATTCCGAGCATGAGCGACTGGAACGCATCATGGAGATGATTGTGGGGCGGGCAAAATCTCGCGCCGAGGCTTCAGGTGCCGAGGTCGGTGCGATGGCCTTTGCCGCCGTGCGCGCCACCCGTGACGTGCGCGTCGAGGACCGTGGCAAGAGCCTGAACGCCATTGCCGGCACACCGGAAAACGGCGAGGTGATTGGCACGGAAACGTTCGATGGTTTGACGGATGCAGCGGTGTTTCCAGGCTCCTTGCCAGCCAATCCTGCCGCAGTGTTCGACCGGGATGGCGAGCACTGGCAGGTGCGCGCGCCGCGTTTCCGTCCGCCGCTGGTGTTGCCGGATGCAGGTGGCCGCCAGCCGACCTTGCCGCATCTGAGGCTCGACAGGGTGCTTGATTTTCTCATCGGCGACAGGCTGGGCTGAGCGATGGCCCACAAACCAGAACAACCGCGCGCATTCAGGCTTGAACCCGCCGAACCGCTCCAGGCCGAGTTGAAGGCGCTTGATACCCGTGTCGAGGTGGTGGCCGAAGCTGTGCCCGCCGAAGTACCTGAGCCATTGCTGGAGACGGATGGCAAACGCAGTTTGCGGTGGGCCTGGGTGCTGTTCACCGGGCTTGGCGGGCTGGCCTCGGTGTCGCTGTTCCTGTGGGCCCAGAATGCGGTGATCGCTGC
>JBOFFB010000632.1:0-1923 GCA_051648385.1 Allobosea sp. | reverse complement strand
TGCCAGCCACGAAGAAGCAGGCGTCACCATCGGCGAGGCCAAGCTGTGCGCGGATGGCTTCTGTTTTCTCAGGGCCAATATTGTTGGCGACCGGGCCAGCGCCCGCGCCTTCTTTCCACATCACATACCCCAGCCCCGGCTGCCCCTCACCCTGAGCCCATGAGTTCATCCGGTCGCAGAATGCACGGCTGCCGCCGCCCGGCGCGGGGATGGCCCACACCCGGTTCTTCGGCTCTTCGAGGATACGGGCGAAGACCTTGAAGCCTGAGCCGCGCATGATGTCGGAGACGTCCTGCATCACCAACGGGTTGCGCAGGTCGGGCTTGTCGGTGCCGTATTTCGTCATCGACTCGGCATAGGGAATGCGCGGCCATTTCTTGGTCACCGGCTTGCCGCCGCCGAACTCCTCGAAGATGCCGGTGATGACGGGCTCGACCGCGGCGAACACGTCCTCCTGCTCGACGAAGCTCATTTCGAGATCGAGTTGGTAGAACTCGCCCGGCAGCCGGTCGGCGCGCGGGTCTTCGTCGCGGAAGCACGGCGCGATCTGGAAATAGCGGTCAAAGCCCGCCATCATGATCAGCTGCTTGTACTGCTGCGGGGCCTGCGGCAGCGCGTAGAACTTGCCGGGATGGATGCGGCTCGGCACCAGGAAGTCGCGCGCGCCTTCGGGCGATGACGCCGTCAGGATCGGGGTCTGGAACTCGAAGAAACCCTGCTTCTTCATGCGCGAACGCATCGAATCAACCACCGCGCCGCGCGTCATGATGTTCTGGTGCAGCTTCTCGCGGCGCAGGTCGAGGAAGCGGTATTTCAGCCGCGTGTCCTCAGGGTATTGCTGGTCGCCGAACACCTGCAGCGGCAGCTCGCCCGCCGGCCCCAGCACCTCAAGCTCGGTGATGAAAATCTCGACCATGCCGGTCGGCAAGTCGGCATTGGTGGTGCCGTCTGGCCGACGGCGCACCTTGCCGTCGATGCGCACGCACCACTCAGAGCGCACCCCTTCGACCGCCTTGAAGGCCGGCGAGTCCGGATCAGCCACGCACTGCATCATGCCGTAATGGTCACGCAGATCGATGAACAGCACGCCGCCATGGTCGCGGATGCGGTGGCACCAGCCAGAAATGCGGACAAGTTCGCCCACATGCTCTTCGCGCAGGGCGCCGCAGGTGTGGGAGCGATAACGGTGCAAGGACATCGTGTTTTCTCAGGTCAAAAGCCGAATTTGCGAGCGCTGTCAGTCGGCTCTGGGGGGTGGATTGTCAAGGTGGGATGGCGCGGCGAGCAAAGCAACCGTCATGGTCGGGCTTGACCCGACCACCCCGGCGAAAGTTCCAAATGAGACTCTGGCATGGGCTGCTCGGGTCAAGCCCGAGCATGACGGCTATTACCAAATGTACTTTGCATCGTCGCCAAGATCGGCTTCACTCATCCCCATGCCCATCACCCTCCCCGCCCTTTCCGCCCCCGCCGAAATCCTTATCGACGCCAATGGCATCCCGCACATTCGCGCCGGCACGTTCCTAGACGCGTTCGTCGTGCAAGGCTGGAACGCGGCGCGGGACAGGCTTTGGCAAATGGACCTGTGGCGCAAGCACGGCCTTGGCCTGCTCGCAGCCGATTTCGGGCCGGGATACCTTGAGCAAGACCGTGCCAACCGCCTGATGCTCTATCGTGGCACTATGCGCAGCGAATGGGGCAGCTATGCGCCCGATGACCGCGCGATCTGCGAGGCGTTCGTGGCCGGGATCAATGCCTATATTGGCCTGTGCGGGCGTGAACCAGAGCGTTTGCCGCCAGAGTTTGGCGTCATGGGCACAAAGCCGCAGCGCTGGAAAGCATCGGACGTGGTGCGCATCCGCACCCATTCGCTCAGCCGCAATGCCACCAGCGAAATCCTGCGCGCCATTGTGCTGGCTGGGG
>JBOFFB010000631.1:0-3841 GCA_051648385.1 Allobosea sp. | reverse complement strand
GCGGGATCAAGCATTACAAGCGCCGCAAGCGCTGGCTGTCCTGAGGCTGTGTGAGGATTGCATGAGCGATAAATTTCCAGAGTTCACGCTGCCGCAGATGCTGCGCGAAAATGCGCGCCGGTCGCCGGAAGATGTGGCGATCCGCCAAAAGGAATTTGGCATCTGGAATCCCTCGACATGGGAGCGCTACTACCAGCGCGCCTGCCATGTGGGTCTCGGCTTTCGCGCGCTTGGGCTCAACGAAGGCGGCCATGTCGCCATCCTGTCCGAAAACCGGATCGAGTGGGTGCTGGCGCAGCTCGGCGCCAACATTGTCGATGGGATCGCGGTCGGCGTTTATCCGACGAGCCCGTCGAATGAAGTGGCCTACGTTCTGGCGCATTCCGAATCCGAAGTCATCGTCTGCGAAGATCAGGAGCAGGTCGACAAGGTTCTGGAACGCCGCGACGAACTTCCAAGGCTTCGGCGGATCATCGTGATCGAAACCAAAGGGATCAGGGACTATCCCGCCGATCAGGTCATATCGTTCGATGCGCTCGAAGCTCTCGGTGCTGACTTCGAGACGAGCCATGCCGGGCTGGTTGATGCGACGATCGATGGGCAGACACTCGCGCAGATAGGACTCATCATCTACACCTCGGGCTCAACGGGAAAGCCGAAAGGCGCGATGCTGAGCTACAAGAATATCCGCGCGCAGGCGATGGCTTCGGTGGATCGTCTTGACTTGTCGCGACATGAAAGTCTGTTGTCCTATCTGCCGCTGTGCCATGTCGCAGAGCAGATGACAACGGTGATGGTGCCGATCTATCTCGGCTCGCTGGTCAATTTCGGAGAATCGATCCGCACTGTGCAGGAAGACCTGCGCGAGGTTGCGCCAAGCATGTTTCTCGGCGTGCCACGTATCTGGGAGAAATTGCATTCGTCGATCCATATCAAATTGCTGGAAGCCGGAAGCATTCGCCGGGCGCTGTTCGAACGCGCTTATGCTGCGTGCGAGCCGTTTGCGGAGAAGAACGCCGCGGACAGGACATTGTCTGAGAGGATCAGGTTCGGCCTGTCTTACTGGCTGATTTTTCGGGCGCTGCAGAATTTTATCGGGTTGCGCAAAACCCGCATTGCTATGACGGGTGCCGCACCGATTTCGCCGGCTATCGTGCACTTCTTCCGCACCATCGGTGTGCCGCTGATCGAAGTTTATGGTCTTACGGAAAGCTCCGGGATTGCGCTGGGGCAAGTGCTGACGGATCGGCGGGTGGGGACGGTCGGTTATGGCATCGCCTTAATGGATGCGCGGCTGGGAGATTCCAACGAACTGCTGTTGCGCGGCGATACGGTTTTTGTCGGTTACTATCGAAACGACGAAGCCACCAATGTCGCAATCCGCGATGGCTGGCTGCATACCGGCGACGTCGCGGAGTTCAAGGATGGCCACTTCCGCATTGTGGATCGCCTGAAGGACATCATGATCACGGCTGGCGGGAAGAATCTCAGTCCGTCGGAAATCGAGAATACCGTCAAGGCCAGCCCTTTTATCAAGGAATGCATCGTCATCGGTGAGGCGCGCAAGTATGTCTCAGCGTTGATCCAGATCGATTACGACCTCGCCGGCAAGTGGGCGGAAGAGAAGGGCATCGCCTATACCAACTTCAGGAATCTCACCGAGAACGAAAGCCTCCGTGAGTTGATTCAGTCAGAGATCGATACGGCGAATGGTCAGCTTGCGCAGGTTTCGCAAATTCGTAAATTCCATCTTCTGACGAAAGAGCTGGATCACGACGATGACGAAGTGACCGCGACGATGAAAGTTCGCCGCGCCAACGTTCAGAAGAAGTATGCCCTGGAAATCGAAAATCTCTATGTCGTTCGTGAACTGGAGATGGCAGAAAAATAGAGCAGTTAAGGTGCCCGCAGACATCATTCAGGCAGTCAACAGTGGGCGATTCACCCATTTTGGGGATTTGAGGTTGGCATGGCACCTCATAAGGCCTCTGCGCGGGGCTGATAAATTGCCGTATGTTGGCAATGGGCGACAGGAATGCGTTGGTTGGCCACGATAAGTGCGTCTAATTCCACAAACAAATGACCCTTCTTCTCGTAATTAGCTGTTACGCATGCGCGGGCGGCCAAGTTGTCGCTGTCCGCCACGGCTGACAACATCTGCATGCGGCTGCCGACATGAATCCATGGTCCAAGGAGAGCATTTTCCATAAGGACTCTGTTCATGATCCGTTGTAGCACGCCTGGATGGACGAGACCTTCGCGCGCATAAATTGGTTCAGCGTCTCGCACCTCGGCGCGATACTCCGCGCCTACCTCACCTTGCCAAGATCTTGGGGCGGTGCCGAGCCACTTACCGAGCCGATAGGAGTTGGTGTCGGCAGGCGTTCGCGTCTCGACAGGCGCGGTGTCGGGATAGTCAGCGAGAGAAAATGACGGCGCTTTGGCGGCGAGTAAGGCTGTTCCGGTTGCTGCTATTTCACCGCTTCCGACAGTCAGGGCCATCACTTCGCCGGACTCCTCGGCCTGAACCAGCACCATCTCGCCGTCATAGACGGGCTTGGCGAAGCGCGCTTCGATCAATCCTCGTTCGAGAAATGCCCGGCCCCATTTCGCAACGGGAACGTGGATCATGTAGGCGAGCACATCGACGCCGGGCACCAATCCGCCCTTGAAGCCATATTTCAGGGCCACGGAGTCGTCGTGCATCTTATTTTCCGACAGCTTGGCGGTGTTGTAAGCTTTTACACGATACGGCTCTAGCCGCTCAGTCATGATTCATCCTCGCGATGCGAGCGCCAAGCCGTGTGCTCTGCATTCCAAAATGTTAGGGCCGGATAGCGGGAGTCAGGCGGACCGGGCTTTGCTGTTGTGCGCCTGAAATTGGCTCGTCTTGTTGTTACCTGCAATCAACTCGGCAGCTTTCTCGGCCATGGCCATGATCGGCAGATTGGTATTTCCGCTGATCACAGTCGGCATGATTGAACCATCGATGACTCTCAGGTTGTCGATTCCCCTGACTCGCAATTGGCCATCGACAACAGCGTTGCTGTCTTCGCCCATGCGACAAGTGCCAACAGGATGGTAGATCGTTTCGGCGCGCGCGCGAATCCATTTTTTTCGGGAATCGACACTGGTAAACGCATCGATGTCGATTTTTCGTTTGACGAATTTTTTCAGACCCGGCTGATCGATGATTCCGCACAGTTGTCTAACCCCTTCCTGCATGCTGACGAAATCCGACTCGTCAGAGAGAAAACGGGGATCGATAGCTGGAGTGTCGGATGGATTAGCCGACCGCAATCGCAGGGTCCCACGGCTCTTAGGCCGAAGCTGGCAAACGCGTATCGCGAAGCCATGAGCGATGCGTTCATTAGGTGGAGGATTCCGGAGCGCGACGATCAGATGAGCTTGCCACTCCGGCAGCGACGAACCTTGGTCGGGTCCCCAGAAGGCGCCGGCCTCGACCCCCTGGGAGGTTGCAGGGCCGGTACCCCGAAGAATGTATTGCGCTCCTGCGAGGCCTCCCTTGATCAAGCCGAGATAAGGCGTCAGCGTGACCGGCTGAGATGCCTCCATGCGGATCGCGCAGTCGAGATGGTCCTGCAGGTTGTCTCCGACGCCTGCGGAATCAAGAACAGGCTTGATACCAAGCGACTGCAAGTGATCCGCCGGACCGATGCCCGACAACATCAACAGCTGTGGTGAGCTGATGGCTCCGGATGTCAGCAAGACCTCGCGCTCCGCCGGGATGGTGACCTCGCGTCCTCCCTTTTCGATCACGACGCCCCGCGCGCGCGTTCCCTCCATGGCGATCCGGCGAACTCTGCAGTTGGCCATAAGA
>JBOFFB010000630.1:0-2116 GCA_051648385.1 Allobosea sp. | reverse complement strand
TGGCCTCGCCCGCGCCCAAGCCGAACGCGGCACGCCCAACAACACCAAGTCGGTTCCACGGATTGGGCGCACGTATATAGAAATCGCCGACATCGTCGAAGACGCCAAATCGGCGCGACGTCAGCCGCACCGCGCCGTTGTCGACGAACTGGGAGAAGCTGCCTCGGCGCGCATCCCAGTTTACGGTGCCGTCGTTGTGAAGTCCGTATCCGAGCATCTGGCCCTCCGCGGCAAGCCGCCTCGCAGCGCCACGGAAAAGCGCCGGATCGACGATATAGGCATCGGTCGCGATCCAGCGGCCGCCAAGGAAAGCTTCGACATAGCTGTGATCGACGAAGGGCGTCCCCGGATCAATGATGCCACGCAAGATCCCGGCATCAATGTCCACAAAGACCTGTCGTGCCGGAACACCCATGGCGCGGAGCAAAGCCGCAAACAGCGTGCCCTTGGTATTGCAATAGCCGATGCGGCTCGAAAGCACCTGCGATGCGGAGTAATCATAAAAACTGCTGCCAAAACCGAAGCGGACTTCATCGCGGACGAAAGCGAATGCAGCCAGGCCCTTTGTTCGGGCTGGTGCATCCGGCGGGGCAAGGCGCGCCGCCACATCTCGTATCGGCCCGCTGTCACTGTCGATGTAACGGGTGGGCATCAGAAAACGCTGCTCATCCGCTTGGGCTGCCTCGGTGGCAGCACCCGACAGAACCGCGCCAGCAAAGCCGACCAGAATATGCCGCCGTTGCATCAGGACTGCTCGGCCAGCCTAGCGAGGCGTTCCATGGTCGGCGGCAGTTGACGCCGGAAGCCCGGCCCAAATTGCGAAGCCCAGAACCAGCCAAGAAGGCCGCTGAATGCAACCTTGTGCTCAAAGCGCGTCTGCCCATTCACTGCCCGCGGCAAGAAGCGCCGTGTCACCGTTAGCGTGCCCAGAGGCAAAGAGGTTTCGAATGTGTAGGAACGATCCTGCGTGACTTCCGTGATCCGGAAGCTGGCGGCAGGCCCTGACCGTGGAACGATGGTTCCGGTTGCGCCAACACAGAATGGTCCTTCGAGCGACGCCGACTTGAGGCCGCCATCCCATCGCTCCCAACTCCCGACATTTCTCCAGAGCGACCAGATCGCCCGTTCCGATGCGTGGGTCGTAGCAGTGTTCGAGAATGAACTGTTGGTGCCTTCCGCGAGCATGGCGCCCCTTTCCAAGTTGGCATCTCGAGACTTGCCATCGCCAGTTGCGCATCCGGTGAGTGATGCTGCGAGAAAGGCTGCGAGAAGAGCAATGCGCATGGATCCAACCATATGAATGAACATCATTCATTATAGCTTTACGTCGCCATTGGATCAATGGGTCATTTGTGCGATGTCATGCGTGATGGAAGTGCAGGCCCGACCCAAAACGCGGACGATAGATCCCGAAGGAAAGCGGGCCGCAATCCTGCGCGCGGCGCAAGACCTGTTTGCCGCCCAAGGCTTCGAGAAGACCGTGATCGCCGAGATCGCTACCAAGGCCGATGTCGCCGTCGGTTCCGTCCATCGCATTTTCGGCGACAAGAACAGGCTGCTGCTCGAAGCCCAGAGCGATATCGAGCAGCACTTCATCTTGGCGATGATCGAAGGGTGGAATGTGCCGGGAACGATTCGCGGCCGATTCCGTTCAATGCTGCGCGCCCTATTCGACGACATGATCCGTCTGCGCGCGCACATGCCGATGATGGCTCTGCGTGCGGATGGTCAATGGGACGCGAGCGCGAGCGAGGGAACGACGCTCCGCAACGCTATCGCCGGACTGATGCGCGAGGCGATTACCAAAGGCGAGTTCAGGGAGGTGCCCGTCGAGATCATGGCGAGTATCACTTTTGGCATGGTCGATGCCGCGATGACGTCGGCATTCGCCAGCGCGGATAACGGCGCGATCGATACTTATATTGAGGCGCTCTCCGATGCCATGGAGCGTGTTCTTGGTAAGTGATGGCCGAAGGCAGCCACAGAGATGTTCCTGTGTTAGGTCATCTGTGTTAGGCAAAAATAGATATGCATCGCCGTGCGGCGCAGCCGCCAGAAGCTGAGGCTCACTTCTGTAGATAAACTCAAGGCTGGTAAGGCCCCCCGGGCGAAGACC